>NZ_QQAT01000023.1:0-100646 GCF_003350365.1 Rhodococcus sp. AG1013 | reverse complement strand
TACCCGGATCGCAACGACGCCGAGTACATGCAGCACACCATGGCCTACAAGGTGGGCGACGGTCTGCTCTCCGACATCCGTCTCGACTACAAGCCGGTGGTCCAGACCCGCTACGAGCCCATGGAGCGTAAGTACTGATCACCCAGCTCAGGACACGATCCCCGACCACCCCGACAGGTTCGGTTTGAAATAGACGACGGTGCCAATGTTGGAGACATGCACGTCGGTCCACAGTGCGAGTGAGTTAAACCAATCATGAGGAGGCAGCCCAGAATGCTGGTGCACGCGATCGAAATCCTTCTAGTCCTCTGCATACTGCTGACGGCATGGTTCGTCGGCTACGTGATCTACCGGCTTGTAACCGACGAATCGTAGTCACTTCTTGTATCACCTGATATGTAGAGAAGTTTGTCAAGAGGGCATGGTGAGGCGCCGCCGGGGAGCGACCCCGACGGCGCCTCGTTGCTTCCTCGGCGAGTCTGTGTGGTGAGCGTCTCGATGAGCGACGCGCGGTCAGACGGGGGTCCCTCCCTGCACGCAGTGCTCGGGGGCATATGCGCGGGTTGGTTACCGCAGGACGGGATTTCGGCTGGATCGCATCCGCTTGTCTAGAGCCGAGCGTCGACCTCGGTGGTCTGCTCATAGGTGTGTCGCGGGTCGATCCACGCGCTGCCACCACTGCCTCGGGGAGGGAGCAGATCAGGGCGGTCGGTCAGTCGTCCATGACCGCCAGGGACCAGCACCAACCGGCCAGCTCCCGCGCGATCGCCACGTTCGCCACCGTCGAGCGCTTGCGGCGTTCGAGGAAACCCACCCACCGGTGGTGCAGGCGACGGTTGTCCTCGTCACCGCGTGCCCGGGCCGCCGCCGGCGCCTGGTCCCACCGCGAACGCATGACCGCGCCGACGTGATACCGCGGCCGGTGATGCCACGCCGCCTCGACCAGCAGCCGCCGGGCATGGGTGTTCCCGGTCTTGGTGATCGCACCCTGCACCCGTGACAAACCCGACGAGTACTCCGACGGCACCAGCCCGACGAACGAGCCGATTGTGTTGCCGGTAAACCGATTCCAGTCACCGATCTCGACCGCCAGCGCGAAGCTCGTCAAGGTGCTCACTCCGCGCAGGCAGCACATCCTCCGGACGATCGGAGTGAACTCACTGTCCCCAGCCATCTCCTCGATCGCCGTGTCGAGGCGCCCACGCCTGGCCTGCATGGTCAGGACGTGGTCGTAATCGGCGTCGAACGCCATCCGCGTCGGCGCCGACGTCAATTGTGGTGCCGCTTCGGTGCGCAGCCACCGATCGTGAGCTCCGGTCCAGGCAGCGCCGCCGTAGTAGACGATGCCATGCCGCAGTAGCAGTTTCGACAGTCGATGTCGTGCTCGCATGAGATCACCGCGGCAGTCTTCACGGGCCCGCACCAGGTCCCGAGCAGCCTCCTGATCCGCAGTCGGGATCGACACCGCGCAGATCTCGTCGAGGCGCAGCAACCGGGCCAGATGCAGGGCGTCGCGGGCATCGGTCTTGACCCGGTCCCCGGACGGTTTCTGCAGCTTCGACGGGGCGGCGACCTCGCACCGAATCCCTGACTCTGTCAACGCCCGATACAGCCCGAACCCGGTCGGTCCTGCCTCGTAGACCGCCGCTGCCGGTCGCGGCAACCCAGAAATCCAGGATCGGATGTGGTCGTAGGACGGAGTCAGGCGGGCCGCGAACACCTCGCCCGTGACGCTGTCGATTGCTGCCGCCGCGACCGAACGTGCGTGCACGTCCAGTCCTACGCTCGTACGCTCGATAAACACCGGGGCCTCCCACAATTGTCGGATAGGCCGAACAGGCAGGTTCGTCTGCTCGGTAACCCAGGAATCTTGTGAGTGGGGCCCCGGCCCGCAAGAGCGGTTCCAACGGCGGGCGTCCCTCGATCACCGCCGACCCGCCGGCGCACCCCGGCGATGTCAACATGCAGCACGCGCAGCGCAGCGAGCATGAACGACGTTGACATCGACCCTGCGCCGGCACATCCTCACCAACCGAGGGACGCCAACCAGCGGGAGTGAACTCGTCACAAGTCGTGCGTCACTCCATACGGTCTAGACCGCCAAACATTCAGCGGGGAAGACCGTGGACGTAGTGATCTACTCCCAGCAACGACACACCGTCGTTGCAGCCGTACGGAATTGAGCTCTCTAGTGAAGTCGCACGTGGACCGCAACTCGTCGAGCGCGTGACACAGTGGCCCCAGCAGGCCTTGGCGCCGTCCACTGATTGAGAGAACTCGATCGATTCGTTTTCCACATCAACCCGAAGGCCGCCCCGTAGATGCAGCTCTCGCAGACCCGCCCCGTGCCTACGGCTGCCTTCGATGATCCGAACCTGGTCACATACGCCGGACTAATCCCCGATCTACCGACTCGCCTTGATAGAAAGTTGTTTTCGGCGTGCGGTGGCGGATTCGGGCGCATACTCGCGGTGGAACGCCTTTCCCATCGCCCCGTGGTGCAGCAGTGCCATGTCGTCGATACTGTCGGCGCCAGCGACCATGCCGGCGACCAGCGAGGTCACATTGCGGCCCGCGTTCGCGCCTTTGTCCGTGGCCACGGACAGCTTAAGCCGGTTGCCACCGCCGTCCGCTAGCTCTGCGCCAACCCCGGAGAGCCTTCTCAGTGAAGTACCTGACTGCGCCGTTGGCATCGTCGGCCCGATGACGAGCGTGTTGTCATCATCCCGCACCAGCGGGCTCTTCCACCCCGGAGTGCTCAACTCCCGAGAAATGTGTGCCGGAGGGACGCCTTGTCAGCACCAGTTCCTAGCTAGTTGCGCACGGCTCCATCAATTGCTCGATCGACTCCGTAGACACCGAGTTCGAGCAGGCGATCAAGGATATCGAGTAGCGCCGTGATGCGCCCTCGGTCGCGAGTCTGCGCCAACCCACGGACCACCAGATCCGAGATGTAATGAGCATGCCCGGCAGCACTAGTCCTGATGTCGGCCACGTCTTCGCCATGGATGTTCAGAAAGTGGTGTGCAGCGAGGTCGACGAGATCGTCGACCTTGTCCGGCGCTTCCTGCAGCGTGATGAGCAGTTGCGGGGTCGCGTGTACGTAGCTTGGTGACGCGATCAAGTCAGCCAGGAACTCGGCGTAAGGGCGCAGGTCGTCTCCACGCAGGTGACCGGCCAGGGTGCCAACCTTTTTCCGAACCTCATCGTCCTCGTCATGCATCAGGCGGCGCAGAGTGGACAGCACGAGTTCTGAATCGGCGGATCGATCAACCCTCGCGGCGCAGACCTCAGCCAGGCCGCCTCGAATTTCCACATCGCTGGCCAGGGCTCGCTCCATTAGCGCTGGACGCCCCCATTGCAGCGCGGCGAATGCCGCCATGCGACCCCCTGCCCTCCGAACCTCGGCATCTGTCGAGCTGAGCATGCGATCGATGACCGGATCGACCATTTCTGGATCGGCGTTGCCGATATAGATCATCAGGTCGTCCAACTTGTCCGAGGCAAGTAGGAGATCGTCGGCGTCGATGAGGCGTTCGAAGGCTGTGTAGGCCGTTGGCCGTGCATGCCGCAGGCAGGCAGCGATGGTGTGGGCGACACAGGCGCGGACACTCAGTACTGGATCGCTCGCCAGCTCGGCGAGGTGCGGGGCCACGAGTTCCGTGCGCGTGCCATCAGGGTCGTGGACCAGGAGGTCGCCGAGCGACTCAGCCAAGCTTCCTCGCGAGGTGTTGTATCCGTTCTGGAACATGTCACGTCCGGGTTGGTGGTCGTCTCGGCGTACGAAGACGGGCGAGTTGTCGACAGGGTCAGGAGCGTGCAGCGCCCGGTCGAGGACCATCTCAACGATGTCCAAAGGTGCCTCGTCATAGACGCGACGGACCGCCCAGCCAAGCCAGCGGTCACAGTTATCGAGGCCGAGGCTCATGACGTGACGGATCGCGGCGAAGACAGCGTGCTGCCCTTCCTCTGGAATAGATGCTTCTCCGAAGCCCCACAGGATCGCAGCGGGATAGGCCGCGTTGATCTCGGGCGTCAACTGCATGGCCAATCCAGCGAATCGAAGTGGATCCTCAGCCGTGCGCGCCTTCAGCTGCTGCGCCAACTCGCGAGCACCGCCTACCTCGCTGCCGAAGTCGCGGTCGTCGTTGTCGTGCTTTGCCATGGCCTGCAGCCACTGCGCGTTGCTCATCTTGCCTGTGACTGGGCCACCAATCGGCGACCCGACCGTGTAGGTGATGATGCCGGTCGGTGGCTCGGGCAAATCGCGGTCGAACTTGCGCTGGTACTCCTGTAGCCGTCGAAGTCCCAGCGGTGATAACCGCCCGCGGTCGAGCGCTGATAGGAACTTAAAGGCGGTGTAGCCGAACGACCGAAGCCTGTGGTGGAGGTCGGAAGATTGGTATGTCGCGGGAAGGTCTCGGAGATGCTCTTCGAGCTGCAGGTGGACCTCATCGCTGACAATCGGCGCTATGGCCTCAACGACCTCGCGTGAGAGCCAGTGCGAATCGGATAGGTAGCTTGCTTCCAGGCGGTTGCCGCCTTGGAGAATCAGCTCAGCTGCCCACGGGGCAAAGGTCAGTCCCCCAGCAATCAGAGCGCGATACAACAACGACTGCGCCGCGTCGTGCTCGTTCGCGGCCAGGAGCTGCAGCACCGACTCGATGGTTTCCGGCGAGGTCTGCGCCCACTCTCCGAGCGCGTCCGCCCCGCCGTTGTACAACGCGGCATCGACGTCGCCATACCCCGGCTCCGTACGAAGTCTCAGGCTGAAGTGCCGGTCGCGAAGAAGGTCTTGCTCGTGGCGGTCGTAGTGCGTGGCGTTCATGACTGCGAGTAGATGCGGCACGAACGCCTCGGCGAACGCTTGCGGCTCTGCTTTGCATGCCGCCTCGATCATCTGAGTAGCGCCGTACTCATGAATGCCAAGGAGGGCTACCTTGCCGTCGGCACCGAGCACCAGAGCAGATGGACTCTCAACAAAGCAGGCCTTGAGCATCTCGATTGCCCAGAGTGGCTGGTGTTCCGCAAGCTCGTGTGCCGCGAGCCAGACGTTCTGATCGGCTGGGTTGATCTCGCCGGCACGGACTGCGTCTAGCAACAACTCGAACAGCTGCCGGTGGTGGTGCAGGTCGGCGCGCTGCGTCACCCGACGGAGCCACGTCACATAGTCGGGTGACTGGTTCCGCGCCTTCAAGAGGTCAGCCACCTCGGCGCCATACTCGGCGCCGGCGTTGCCCATCCAGTTGACGCTCCTGTCGCGCAGTGCGGCGTCGTCACTGTCGAGCCACCTTTCGATGTGGCCCTGGGCGTAGAACGGGCCGAACCACGTAGGGCGTGCGAGCTGCAACAAAAGCCGTTTCGTGAGCGTGGATTCCCTGTCGGCAAGGCGCAGCACAAGTTCGACATCCTCGAGCGTCGGAGCACTGACGTTCGCGAAGACGGCGACCACCGTCTCCTTAATGTGGAAGCGAACATCTGCGCTGCTCAGGACAGCCTCGACCTCCGTCCGGAACCGATCGGGATCTCGCTCACGCAGAAGCTCGAGGATCTGCCGCACCTGCGCGCGTCGGAACAGTTCTTGCTCCTGGGCGCAAAGGAATTCGACCATCGACTGCTGTCGTGACAGCCACTGACGGGCGAATGTGAAGTCGAAGAACGTCTCGTGAAAGAAGGAGACCCGGTCGTCTTCGATCGCGATGACCTGTTCGGAGGCGAGAACCCGCGCGTGTTTGATGAAGTCGCCAGGACCGAGGATCTCGACGGGGACGGACAACGTCTGGTTGTCGCTCGCGGTGTTGGCGATCCGGGCCAGCACGTCGTTGAACAACGTTCCAGGTCGTCGCTCCTCGGAGGTCTGTTCTTTGCGCTGCCAGAATGCTTCGAAGAGCGATCCTCGGGAGGTGAAGTTCAGGGCACCTGGCCGGTCGGCGATCGTCTCGAGCAGGACGAGGTTGAGCGGTGACCTGAGGAGTGCACGTTGCGTAGCAGTGAGCAAGTCGGGATCGAGACCCATGGCTGAGACAGCGTCCGCCGCTGCTTCGTCAGGTAGCGGCTCAACGGTCAGGCGCTCGACATCGTTCCGCGCATCGAGTTTGCGGATGCGGTGGTCGTTCTCGACGTCGAATAGTCGGCAGGCCAAGATGACGCGCACCCCGTCAACCGCTGTTGCTTCTTGAATGAGATCGGCAATGACGTCGTAGCGCTCCGAGAGGCGACCGGACGCTAGCGACACGGCGTCGAGTTGGTCGATGATCAGGAAGGCGTCGCGGCCGTCTGCCGCCTGTCGCAGCGCCGCAACCGGCGAGGTCGAGAGGCCCAGCTGAATGCCCAGTTCGACGGTCGAACCGAAGGCGCCACGGCGGTCAAGCCGGAACGCCAAAACCTCGGCGTCCTGCGTCTCGAACTCGCGCGCAGCCTGGTAAAGCACAGAGCTCTTCCCACCACCGCCAGCCCCGACAACGAGTGCGAGACGGGTACTTCTCATCAGTTCGACGAGGTCTGCAGCCTCAGTCCTATTGATCGGCGGCGTGAGTAGCTCGCGCTCGATCGTGCCTCGCCAACTCTGGGTCGTCGCTACGACCTGCTCGTGGGAGGTGCGTTGTGCCATCGAGTCGCGCGCCGTGATGCCCTTACGGGCGAGACTGGCGAGCAGCTCACGTCGAGTCAGACGCCTTCGGAGATTGTCGAGTAGGACGGCGCCAATTGCTGTCGCAATGACGTCGCCCGCGGCACCCTCCAAGCTCACATCAGCGAGCATGGCGTTGGTCATGACTAGCTGCTCTTCGACCTCGATCTCGATCCACATACCGCGCAGGGTCTGCCAGGCCCCCTCAGAACTTCCGAAGACATCCGCCGCGGTCAGCTCATCGAAGGTTTCTCCCAACTCCTGTGTGAGCTGATGCTTGACGAACTGCTGTGCATCCGCCGATTGCCGTGACCGCTCAGCCATGACCCGAAGTGCCCCGCTCGGAGTCATCGAACTGAAATGGAACGCACGCCCAGCAGCAACGTGACGAGCAGCTGCCGCCAAGACTCCGCGACCTCTGAGGGCTGCGATCGTCCAGTGATCAGTGATGTTGTTCTGGCGCTTCACCTGGGTCACCGCGATGTCGCCGTGCTCATTGACGTAAGTGAACTCCGAGCCGTCAGCCAGCTCAGGGTCGATCTCTTCGAGCGTGAGACTGCGGCGCTCGTCCTGGATGCAGAGCAGAGCGTGACGGATGGCCCAGGCCAGCTCGTATTTATTGCCCAGCTTGTCCGCGACTCCACCACTGGCGCCGGCCATTCGGGGCGGTGCCGGATGCTGTGGCGTGAGAGTTGCCGCGCTGCTCGACTGTTCGGATTTCTCGATCTCCTCTTCAGATGGATAGGGACGAGGGGCGCCGGTCATAGCAACAGGCTAGTTCCGCCCGGCGACATTCGCCGCCGCGACCAATTCCGGTTTTCGGCACACCATTGACCGGGCTTCCGCCCGGACCCCAGTCCGGTTGCGGCCACTCCCTCGATCGACGGCGCGAATCCGTCACCGGAACAGGTCTGGCGTGTCATACGTCTCCTCACCCTGTGTCAGCGCGAAGAGGCGAACTTCCCCGACACAGGGTCGAGTGTCCCGAAACCTTGGTTGTGGGACGCCCGTGGGCCGGTGGGTGCAGAACCGAATCACCGCAGCTCACAACGTCTCACAAGTTCATTCCGAAACTACGTGTCGAAACCGTGCTACGGGAACAACTTTCGATACGCTTGGCGGTGGAGCTGGGATTCGCGCGGGTCTCGACGACCAAACAGGAGCTCGAGCGGAAGATTCACGCCTTCACCGCGGCCGGCATCGCCGGAGACCGCATCTACGTCGACCGCAAGTCCGGAGCCACCGCGGACCGCCCCGGACTGACCGCGCTGCTCGACTACGCCCGCGACGGCGACGTCATCGTCGTGCACACTCTCGACCGTCTCGGCCGCAACGTCCGCGACACCCTCAACTCATCCACGACTGCGTGAACGCGGCGTCGAGGTCCGCAACCTCGCCGACCCGATCCGGATCGACTCGAGCAACCCGGACGACCCGATGGCGCAGCTCGCAGTCGTGCTGCTCGCGTTGTTCGCGCAAATGGAACGCACCTACACCCTCGAACGCGCCGCTCACGCCCGCGCCGTGGCGACCGCGAAAGACCGACGCACCGGCCGGTCGTCGGTGGTGACCGAATCCCAGATCGCTCACGCCGTCCAGCTCCGAGATGCCGGCGCCACCGCCGCGGAGATCGTCACCAAGACCGGCCTGACCCGTTCCACCCTGTACCGGCACATGCCTCCGCGGCCACCCGAGCCAGTCACCGTCGCTGCGCCCGCGCCGACAGCCGAGGCTGTGGCCCAAAGTCCGACTCCGATACCGGAGGTTGCCGGGGGTCCGCGGCCCACCGGCGACCGGTTGGCGTGCCCGACGTGCGGCTACCGACCGTCGACCAGGCAGGAGGAGGCCCCACATCTCGATGACCCAGCATGATCTGGTTGCGCATCACCCCCGACAACCGGATCAGCGAGCACCGACACTGCGTGCGACGCCAACCCCACGAGCAGATAATGGCGATTAGCTGCGAGCGCTGGGTGACGGGTCACTGGTCAGCCGCGCCGTACCATCTGGCGGCCTGTCCGTCGCGATACGCCAAGCTGTGACAACGCCGAAAGAAAACACCATGCCCGACACCAACAATCACGACCCGTCCGTCGAGAACGGCGACAGATCCTTCAACCTCATTCCCTTGGAGCAGGCTCCCGGTTTGGTTCTGGGGATGATCGCCCGCTTCGCTGAAGGTCTGCCAGAACCGATGGTCATCGGCGCGAACGATCAGCCGGTGGCCGCCTTGATCCCCATCGAAGACCTCCTTCGGCTTGGTGAATACGACCGTCGCGCTCTCGATTCCGAGGACTCGTTCTACGCCGAACTCGATCACCGACTTCACCACGCGGACATCGAGCAGTCGGTGATAGACCTCAACGACGTCGCCCGGTCTCTCAGGCCGACCGGAGAACAGTGGGCTGGCAGACGTCCCGGCAACGAACAAGACTGACGAGGTCGCCCGCTCCCATATCGACCGAATTCCGTCGGCGCACAGCCCTGCTCGCCGCCCCGGCGCGGTCGACGCGGACCCCATGTCGGTGCCGTCGACGATCTACATCCCGGTCAGCTTCTGCGGGACAGATTCCCTATGAAGGGCTGTCCAACACGGTACGTACGCAAGCTCACATCCCCTGCCGAGCGTGGTCGATCACATTGTCGACAGCGATCTCGGTGAGCTGTCCCGCTTCGAGGTCCTCTAGCGGGCTGTTCCCGTCGAGCATATCGGTCGGGGTCAGCCACCAACTCGCGGCACCGTAGGGGTCCTCGTTGACGAAGAGGCGTCGGTTCGCGTGGCGGACGACGTCGTGGATCTTGTGAGGCCCGGTGTCGAACTGGAAGAGCGGGTACAGGTAGTTCGGGCGGGCGCCGACGGGCAGGCCGATCAGTTCGCCTGCCAGGCGGCGCTTCTGGGCGACACTGAGGGTCGAGGCAGCAGCGGTCGGTGCCAGGATCCGGGCGACCTCCGTCGAGTCGACCACGACGAGCGAGTCGAGGATCAACCGCTTGGCAATGTCCAGGTCCGGCTGTCGTGACGTGGCCATGGATGGGAGGCTACCTCGAACCTGACTCCGGACGACGCCGGTCTGGGTTCCCCTGTCGAATACCGAATTGCACCGTCCCCGTACGCACAGGGGCGATCGCTTGAGCTCCGCATCGCATTTCATTCTGCTTCAGCTGCATGGGACCGTCCCCGTACACGCGAGGGAGATTGCTCATTGACCTGACGCGATGCACTCGACTGCACCGATTCCCGATCAGTTCCCGGTATCACGGGGGTGGGGACGGGAGGTCCATTGCTGGCCTCTGTGGCCTACCTTTCGGCAGGTCTGCCGGACCCCAACACCGGGCCGGCCGTGACCGGCTCGGTGTTGGGGTGTCGCAGCGTTTAACGTCGGCTGTATCCACGGGCGACGGGGTGAGGACGAGTGAACAGATGTTGCGGGCAGCGTTGAGATCACGGTCGAGGACCAGGCCACACTGCTCGCAGCGATACACACGCTCGGACAGACGCAGCGTGGCTTTTACTGCGCCGCAGCCTGAGCATGTCTTCGAAGTCGGCGCGAACCTGTCGACAATGACCAGGCATGCGCCATACCGCGACGTCTTGTAGAGAAGTTGTCGACGGATCTCCCCGAACGCGGCTCGGCGGATCGACCGGTTCAGGCCGGCCTTGGAACGCCGACCGTTCGGCAGGAAGCTGCCCGGGTGGTCGGGGTCGGGTTTGGGGTGCGGGGCGGCTGTCATCCCGGCCACCTCCAGGTCTTCGATTCCAACCGTCACGAATCTGGTAGCGATCCGTTTCGTCACCTCATGCAAACGTCCCCGACGCCGGACCGTGTCGACGCGCTGCAACCGCGCGATCCTGCGGGTGGTCTCCACCCATCCTGCAGAGGGGCCCTGCTCGTGGGTGGGGCCGCGCTGCCGAGCGGCGCGGCGTTGAAGTCGGCGCATACGCCGCCAGAAGGCGGCAGATGGGTAGCCGGCAATCAGTTCATCGCTCGACAGCGCGACCAGCGAATGCACTCCCACATCGACACCGACCGCTCCGGCGGCCCGCTGCCGCCGGGTGGTCACCGGCGCCGAAATCACCTCGGCAGGAACATCGAGGGTGATGCTGACCGTCCATCCGGTGCCGCGCCGGACGAATCGAGCAGATTTGGGGATAGCACCACGCTGGATCCATCGACGCAGCCGACGGGTGTTCTCGTGTACCCGCAGCGAACCGAGGTTGGGGACACGGATCCGGTGGCCCTTGTCGATCACCTTCCACGGATCGGTGCGGCGGCCGGTGACGCTGAGGTTGAAGATCGCGAACGAGTCCTTCGAACGGCCCTTTTTCTTGAACCGTGGCCAGCCGGCGGGACGACCGTCCTTGCGTGGCTTGCGTGGTGGGCGGGTCGACGGCCCCACATGGTTCCAGTAGCGGACGATCGCGGTGTCGAGGTTGCCGAGCGCGGTACTCATGGCGTGTCGAGGGATGCCGTGGTTCTCGACGTGCCACCAGTGGAATCGGCTGTTCGGATCGCGAGTGAGCTCGGTGAACCGACGATCCAGCGAGGCCGTGTTGGGACGCCGACGCAAGTCCCCGGGCGCCTGAAGCAGCGCACCCCTACGCCAGTCCACATCGCCGAGCAGGGTCTGCGCCTCGTCCTCGGTACGGGTGACCGCGCGGGCGCGCTCACGCAGCCACGCATACTGCCGTGCCTCCCATTCGTTGATAGTGGCCAGGCCCCAGTTGTAGACCGCGCGAGAGGTGCCGACGGACCGCTCGAGCAGCAGCTGCTGACGGTCGGTCAGTGCCGCCGCATCAAGGTGAAGCAGAACTGCGCGTGAACATGTCATGTCGGCCATAACGGATTCCTCGATCCTCAATCAGATCTCGTAGTCCTCCTTCTGGTGTAGCACCCCCAACCGATACGCAACAGAGGGAAGCGCGGAATTTCTTTCCAGGGAAGGGTTTTCGCCGATCCGAGCCGAGCCTGGCTCTGGCCGCGTCCCGCGCCCGATCCGTGGCGTGGGAGTTTCCGAGTAACTATCCAGGAACCTCGATTACGAACAGCTGGTGGGGAATTCAACGACGCGCCGAAGCGGAGACCGCGGGCTGCACCTGGCGGCAATCCCGGCTCCGGAGTATGAGAGTGGCGGAGAGAATCGAAGCAACGGCACCTGAGAACCGAAAGCATTGGGAAACAAAGGAAATTCACCGCGGCCCCGAAATTCTTCCGAAGTAACGAGATCGAGTTTCCCTCCACCGCATCCCGCCGACACCGCGTGAGGTCGTACGGCCCCGGAGACAGCACCGCCGTATCGCCCGGCGGATCCAGGCCCGGATACCTGGCACGGACGCACGACCGGCAGCCCTCACGACAGACCTGCCACACCGTCACGGCCACCCGGGCGAGGAACCCACACCACCACCGATCCGACACGACCGGCCCGCGACGAGGGTGAACACACCCGGGCCCACCCCGGTGGACACTCGCCCCCACCACGACCCCGATCCCGGGGCCGGGGCCGCACAGGCCCCCTCGCCAGCCCGGCCGGCACCCGGCCGGCGAGCACCGCTAGGCGGCCGAATCAGGCCACCCGACAGTGGCCGTGACGTCACCAACTCATTCGTGCCGGATTGCCTCGTCACAGAGGCGACCGATCGACCCACGGACGCCGTCTCCGCGCCCGCCACCGTGCCCGGCCACGGGCACATGGACTCCGCCTGAGCGCAGCGAGAGCGAGCCGCCCCCGGCGACCGCCGGATCCCCGGATACGTCACCAACGTCGCCGCCGCCGGGTCACCGAGCACTGCGACAGCAGTGTCGGAACATCCATCGCGACGGGGTCGCGTCGAACCGGGTAGCGAGCGAGCGAGTTGCCCGAGCAACGAGACCCAGTCACCGGGGGTGACACCACTGCCGTGCCAGCGGAGCGCAGCAGGGCGGGCCACCGGGCAGCCGGCCCCACCCGTCGCAGACGAGCGCGCCAGGGGCGCGACACAAGCCGGCACGACGCCGCGGGAGCAGTGGTTGGGAGCGAGCGAGCAACCACCCCGGGACGGGCCGCAGGCGCGCCAGCGCCGAGCACCGCACCGGAGACAGGCCGCGGCGGAGCGGGCACCCCGTAGGGGTCGTCGTCAGGAGTGAACGAGAAGACCGCCCGCGGCCGCCCGAGAGAGCCCTGGCGGCGATAAGGACCCTCGCGCAGCGAGGGCGACGAGGCGCCAGCCGAGGAGGTCGTCCCGGCTCTGCCGGGCAAACGAAGGGTGTAGTGAGCGAAGCGAACGAAACCCGAAGTGCGTCACGACTCCTTATGCCCTTTTTGATTCGCGCCATAGCAAGCGGCTCCGAGCGTCAGCGAGGGGAGTTTGCGTAGTTGGCGAACTGGGGAAACAGGCCAGATTCTCCGTATTTGCGCCCCCTCGCAGATAGCCGAGGACACCTCGAAACAGGGGGGCGCAAATACGGCATCGTTTTCCTGTTTCCCCAGCAAGAAGCGGGTGCGATTTGCGTAGGGTGATGCAAGTCACTGACGCAGCGGACGCAAATACGCCGGAGGCGGGATTTGAGGCCGATCGGGGGCCGCCGAGCGCAGCGAGAGGGGCCACCGCACCGCCAGGTGGCGTCAGGGTCACGCGGACCGCGCCAGCGGGCCGTGCCAAGCAAGGCGCAGCCGTAGCCCGTGGCGTCAGCCGCGGGTCATCTCTTGGTCCCGTGGTGTCTCAAAGTGCGGCTCCAGCCGACCGACACCACATCCGCGTAGGCGGAGCGGTCTCGTGGGTCCGATGCCCGCGCGTCAGCGCGTATCGAAGAGAGGCAGGCATCGGTGAGGGCCCCACGGGGACGCGCAGCCGCAGCGGCCGGCGACGGCAGGCGTCGGCTACAGCGCCGCCAGGCGCGTCACCATCCCGCGCCGCAGGAGCGGTGTCACAGCCCGCGCGATAGCGCGAGCCGGTTTCAGGGTCTTCTGGTCCTCGGCGTCACCGCCACTGATCGGTTGCCACGAGGACGGTCGGCGTGACGACACAAGCCCGCGGCAGCGCGGTGCCGCAAGCGTGCGGACGTGGGGCCAGGACACCGTCTCGCTACGGGCTCTCGTCACCGGCCGTCGCCGTCTGGAACAGGGGTCCGCAGCAGGTGCCACAGCCGGTTGGTCACCGGTCCCCGGGAGCGGTCCAGAAGGGCCTCGGACGGGCCGCGCGAGGGGGCCTGCCGGAAGGGGGTGACGTCACGACTGCGCGGCCGCCGTAGGTGGCTGCCACACGGTGTCACCGCCGCGGCCTCAGCCGCGGCTGCAGCAGCCCTCGGCGGCCACCGGCAGCGCCAGGAGGCAGCGGCGTGGCCGCCCGGTGGGGACACAGGGCGGCGGTCGCGTGAGCGGCCTCGGGAGCGGCTGCGGGGTCTGCCCGCAGACCGGCCACGGCAGGGGCGGCCGCCACCCCGGCGCCGGGGTCCGTGGCGGCCGGCCTCGGTGGCGGTAGCCACGGTCGGCTGCAGGATCTTGCGCCGGGACGGCAGGAACAGGGCGGCTTCTGCGGCGCACGTGGGTAGGTCGCAGTGTCCTTCTGCGACCGGCTCCGGCGCGTAGCGTCCGGGGTCGCCAGGTCACCCATCCGTGCATGGTTCACCTGGTCCCACGTGCGCCGCAGAAGCCGCTTCGTATCGGTGCGGGAGTATCTCGGGGACGGAAAAAGAATTCAGCGCGCAGCGCTTGTAGCCGGCCCCGGTTCCCGGTGGGCGCATGGCTCCCGGAATGGGCGCAGTACGGGCTTTTTGAATGCCCGGAATTCGTCTCATTCGCGTAAATGCGGATTGTGCATGGAGATCACCGCTGCCGGAATTGTTCGCCGGGTGCCGACGCCATTTATGAGGGGCCGTAGAGAATCGCGGGAGCGGTGCGGCCGGGGTTGCCGGCCGCCGCGAGCGTCTGCAAAAGCCCAGGTCACGGGGTTGTGGCGCTTCTGCGGCGCCGCAGTGGTGTTCCAGCGGCGTCCCGGTGGCGTCCCGGTGGCGTCTCGGCGGCCCGACTGCGCCCAGGGTGCAGCCGGTGCGACAGACACGCCGCTGTGCGGATGCTGTGCGGACACTCTCAGGCGACAGCACCGCCGCACGGCGTCCACAGCCGGGGCATTGAGTGGACGTTGCGCGGATAGTCACCCGCCGCTGTGCGTACACCAGACGCACTCTTGCCGTAGAACTGCCGCTCTACGGCCACTGTGTCACCGCAGAGCCGCCGCACTGTGGCCGAAGTGGCGATACCGCCACACAACCGCCACCGTGGAGACACCCTGTGGCGAATCTGCGGCGGCTGTCTGTTCGTTGTACGTCCCGGTGTGTCTAGTGCGAGCTGTGTGCGGATGGTGTGCGGCTGCTCAACGGCGTATCCGCCGCCACGTACGCGCCACGCATCCGCCGCTGAGCAGCCGCAGTACAGCCGTTCAGTGGCGGTTGTCCGGCGATACTCCGTCGCTGTGGCACCGGGGCCGCGATGGTGGAAGTACGGAAAGACAGAACCCGCACTCTGCATGAAGCAGAGTGCGGGTTCGGTGGCCGCGGCCGGCGTGGGGGCGGCAGCGGGTCGCAAGCTGGGGACGGTCGATGGGATCTGCCGATCCATTGCTACAGAGGGGGAGTCTGTGTTGTCAGTGAAGAAGGTCCTCGGGGTGGCCGCCGCGGCCGCTGTCCTGGGCGTCGGGTTCGTTACGGCCAACGCTGCGCAGAGCGAGGTGGCACCGCGAGCACCGGACGCGAGTGCTGCCGCCCTCGCGGAGGCGCAGGCCAAGGCCAACGATCCGGACTCGGGTTTGCTGGACGGTCTCACGGACGAGGAGAGGGACCTGCTGAGCTCGTCGAAGGTCGCGTCGGCGCTCCTCGACGCGACGACCGGTGCGGTCCTCAGTGTGGGTGAGGGCGACTTCATCCCCGAGGGCGCAGCGTCCGCGCGATAGCGTGAAGAACAGAAGGCACCCCGGCCATTCGGCCAGGGTGCCTTCTGTTTGCTGCGGCTCTGCTGATCTCGCAGAGACGGGACGCCCCCACCGTCACCGCAACCGCAACCGACTTCTCGGCGCAGCTCGGCGCCCAGCTCGGCGTCGCGGTGAGTTCAGCGTTTCCTCCACTCGACCTCGCTGTTGTAGCCGGCGTCGCGGGCGACCGCGGACACGAGGGCCTTCGCCGCGTCGGTGAGGTCGTGGTCGATCGAGACGGGACCACGCATCCACATGGCGTCGACGACCCGAGTGAGGTCCGACTTCTCAGCCGGTGTGAGCTCGACGCTCGCGAGTGCGACAGCGAGACGGTTGAGGGCGTCCGCGGTCGAGTGAACCGGGAAGGCCTCGTCGACGTAGCGGTAGGGCTGATACGGCGCATCCTTGCCTCGATGGCGGTAGATCTCGTCAGCGCTCGAGCCCTGGTCGCTGAGAATGTGACATGGGAAGCGACCCCCGTAGTCGGCCCGATACTTGAGCACCTGGTCAATCGACGATCGCATTCCGCCGGTGACGGCCTTGTAGGAGAAGTAGCGCAGACCGTTCAACTGATCCCTGGTGAACAGCTCGCTGTCGAGGACTGCGAGGTTGGCGGCGACCTCGTCGAGGTAGCCGTCGTCGCAGATCACCGCTGTCTCGTCGAAGAGCAGGCTGTGCGAGGCCCACACCCCATGCGCCGGTGCGCCCAGCGGCTTGTGCTCGCAGATTCCCAGCACCGTGCCGGTGTCGGGGTACAGGACCACCCAGTCGACCCCGTCGCCGGATTCGGTCACGTACGGGATGCGTCCGTCCTCGAGATCCGCCTCGGTGAGGGTCGGCGTGATCATCTGCACGATCGCCCAACGCAAGGCGTCGTTGTCTGATGATCCGAGTGCGGCGATCGCTCGATTGATGTCGCCTTCGAACGCCTTGTGAGCAACCCCGGTGTTCGAGGTCCATGTGGACCGAAGCGGTGCTGCATAGGGCGCGCGGTCGAGATCTGTCACAAGGTGTCTCCTTGTCTTCTGGTGAGTGATGGGGGTCGATCGATCGGAACATTGTTGCCCGTTCGCACCTTCTTTGTCCGAAGCAGAGTGCGGGTTCGGGTGGTGTCGGCGCCCGGACCGGGCGCCGGGCTGTCACGCCTCGTCCGGCGGGTCGGGTTCGTCCGGTGGTTCGGGGAGCTCTCGTGGCAATCCGAACTGCTCCCGCAGCGCCCGGTGGCGGGGGACGAGGAGTCTTCTCGCCAGCGACGCCCTGGCCGCCGCGATCTCGCGCTCGGCCCGAGCGACCGCCTCACCGCGCGTCGCGTATGCGAGGCCGCGCAGTTGCTGAGCGCGGCCGCCGGTGAGCTCGAGGATCGGAACGTACGGCCAGCGCGAGTTCCGTCCGCGCTTCACCGCGCCGGGTGAGCCGAGGTCGGCGTTCGCGGCGGCCGTGGCCACGTCCTGGAAGAAGCCGGTCGAGCACCGCGCCGCAGCTCTCGCACAGTCCGCGGTCAGTGACCGGCTGCCACTCACACTGGGCGCAGCTCCGATCGGTCATGGCGTCGTGTCGTCGAGGTCGGCGGTGTCACAGCTGCTGCCACCGTGCGGCCTGAGGCCGTTCACGACCTCCCGCAAACCCCAGACCAGCAACCAGGCGATGAACGCCACGATCGCGGCGGCCGCCAGGAGGCCGGCGAGCAGTCCTGCATTCCTGACGGCCGGCGAGACAGCCTCCCGCGCGGCGGCGCGCCACCCGTCGCCCCGATCCGGCAGCATCATCAGGACCGCGAACGCGGTGCCGACCTGCCGCAGCAGGGTGATCACCATTGCTACGCACCCGACGACCAACGGCCACTGCCACCGGCGCACGTCGTGCGGCTCGGTGTCGCCGTGCAGCTCCCGCCCGTCGCTCATACCGGCCCCCTCGGCGCACCGAGCGCATCGGCGGACTCGACCAGACGTTGTCTGGTCTCGGGGTCGCGCAGGTAGGACGGGTTCGCGTTGTAGACCTTCTTGCCGGTGTCCAGGTACTGGAGGGTGGCTACCACGGCCGCACCCGGGTGCTCCAGGTACACCGGGTCCTGGACGTAGCGCATATCCGCCACGTACGCGCTCGTGTCGCTCGTGTCGATGCGTAGGTCTACCAGCCTGGCCAGGCGGTCTTCTTTGATCTTGGTGTGCTTGTTCGGTACAAGCAGCACCACCGAGCAGAGCTTGGCCTGAAAGACGTCCCACAGTTCTCGTTCGGTCTTCATGACGGCGCCTTTCGATGTCGCGGCTGCGCTGATCAGCATCGGTTCAGTAGGTCCCGTCGATGCGGATGTCGCCGCAGTGGTCGAGGACCACTAGCTGGCCGGTCACCCGAAGGTCGATCGCGGCTTCGGCGACGCCGACGGCGAAGTCGGTGGCGCAGCGGGTGATGGCTGCGTCGACGGTGCCGCTGAGGTCCACGGCGCCGAAACGGCGGATCGTCCCCAGTCCGGGCACGGCGGCGACGAGGTGGACCCGGTCGTCGAAGTCACCGTCGGCGCCGATGGCGGCCAGTGCGTGCACGTGGATGGGGTGTCCTCCGTCGACGGTGACGGTGATGCCGGCCTCGTCGGCGACGAACAGGCCGGTGGGCACCGGTGCGACCGAGAGGTCGGAGCAGAGAGTGTCGGCGCGCGGGCTGTTGCGGCGGCGGCCGGGGAAGGTGGACTGGACGACGATGCGCATGGGTGTCTCCGGTGATCGAGGGGTGGAGGGTTTCGGCCTCCGCCCGGCGTTGGCTTTGCCAACCAGCCCGACACGGTCGGGCTCCGCAAACCATCCCGACGCTGCGAGCGGCCGAGACCGCCGTCAGACCAGGCACGGGACGGGCACCACGGCGGGCCGCCCCACGGCACGCTTCGCCGGTCCGGTCACGGGCCGGCGGGCACCCAGCGGCCACCCTCCGTCGTCTGCGCGGCCTTCAGCGCGTCACAGGGAGGCCGATCCCCCATGGACTTCCCGTTCTCGGCGGATACTGCCCCTGAGGAGGTGATCGAGATGAGTGCAACAGCTTGGGCTTTTTATGGAGTATGGGCCCCGCTCTTCTACGTGCTCTCCCTGTTTGGAGTGCCGGTCAACTGAAACGGGCACGACAGCGGGCCAGCAAATCCGGGGGTTGCTGGCCCCCTTGGAGGTCGCCATGATCGATTTCGTTCGCCGATCGGTCGCCTGCGCCGCGATCGTGGCCGGTGCGGTTCTGGCGCCGCCGGCCGCCGCCTCCGCCACTGTCGCCGTCCCGTTCCAGATCGACCCGTACGGAAGCTTCGATTTTCCCTCGGTCCGCTGCGTGGCCGTGGTCGGCGAACAGCCCGGGGCGGTGACGATCGCCGGTCCGGAGGAACGCAGACGAGAAGGCCGATCGGGGTGCCTACAACTGTCCGAAGTGTGCTGGCTGAACCTGTCGAGCGGAGCCTCCGGCTCCACCCGGATGTCGGGCGGCTCGGACGGATACCCGGAAGCGGTCCTGCCGACCGGGACCGGGCAGGTTGTTGTCGTCGTCGTACACACCGGCAGCTCGTTCGTCACACCGGGCATCGCAACCGTCTACGTCCTGTAGTCGACGGGAGGACAACGCAACACCTTCCGCGTCTGCATCCCGTGTGACCTCGGTGGACACTGCCCCTGGATTGAAGGAGACGAAGCAATGGACAACGACCTCGCACCGCTCAACGGCGTTTTCATACCGAGATGGCTCTTTGACGTGCTGTACCAGGCCTGGCTTGTGTGGGAGCCGCTGGTCGGGCCACCGGTAACCCATTGATCGACCGAGACCACGCCCCGTGCTGGCTAGGTGGCTACTGCAACCGCTGAAGGGAGCCTGCCCAGGGTCCTGGCGCTCGCGTCGGAATGAGTCGGGAGGATCGGCGGACACTGCCCCTGACGCACCCCCCGGATTCGAAGGAGGCGAAGCAATGCTCGACAACACTCCCACGCCGCTTGGCGACTTCTTCGTGCCGAAGTGGTACTACGACATCGTGTACCAGCTCTGGCTGTGGGGCATCCCGCCGCACTAACCCGAAACGACAGTGGGCCAGCGAGACGGGAGTGCTGGCCCACTGTCGTGTGTTCGGTTTGTTTTCAGGGATCGGTCGCCGAGACCGCCGTCAGAACGGGCACGGGACGAGCGCCACGGCGCGCCGCCCATCGGCACGCTTCGCAGGACCGGTCACGGGCCGGCGCGCACCTGGCAGTCACCCGCCGCCGGAAAGTTCGCCGCTGTTGCTGTCGGTAGACGTGGATCTGTGTAGGCGGTAGGTAGCGCCGTTTTTGAGTTCGTCGGAGGTGAACCGCTGTGTCACGAAGTTGCCCACGTAGATGTCATATTTTCTCTGGTTCGCGGGGACGGCCTCGAAGTGTGCGGTGTACGTACACACGCCCGTGCCGTCGGGGTTCTGGTCGATGGAGTCGACCTTCAGTGCCGACGAAGCGTATGCAGAGCCACTGTCCCCGAGGATGACTATCTGGTCGTTCGGGGCAACGTGAGCTGCTCCGATAGTGCACTCGCCGGCGTCGACCGATGCCCGGTCTGCCTCTCCGGTGACGGTCACCATGGCAGCGAAGGTCTCCGGCACGTCGACGTTGGTCACACAGCTCGTCAGAAGTACTGCTCCCACAGATGCGGCTGCCGCGAAAGCGATCTGCCTCAGTTTCCACCCCATAGACAGCCACGATAGGCAGTCGTATTCGGCGCTATCCGGGGGACGAGCCGATGGAGACGCAGACCGGGCACCGGGTGGTGGACGGCACGGGCCGGCGCATACCCGACCAGCGCGATGCGGCTGTGCGTGCAGTGGCGTACCGAAGGACGCCGCTGTGTTTAGCTGCATGGATGGGGCGAGTGAACTGGCAGCGCGTGTCGGCAAAGCTGGACGCGTGGGCGCCCTTCGTATTTCTCGTGTTGGTCGGCCTCATTCTCGGGCCGACCATCGTCAACGACGCCTTCACCGCTCCGTCAGGGTGGAACTGGTTCCTGTTCGGGCTGTGGGTATTCGTCGTCGTGGGTCAGATCTGGCAATGCGCGAAAGGGCTGCGACGTCGTGGAGAGGGCGGGGGCACACTCGGACGAAATGGGGAGGTAGGTACGAAGTGAGAACGTGGCTCCACGAAACATGGCACGCGGCACCCCGGCAGAGCGTTGTCGCCGCCTTCGTACTGACAATGGTGTTGACCGTCACCACAGCGGCGCAGCAGTCGTGGCCCATGGCCGCTTACGTGTTCGTCTCGTCGGCGGTGTGCGGTAGCGCGGTTCTGGTACTTGTGGCGCGATCGAGAATCCAGCACCAGGGCAACAGCTAAAGCGAGGCTGAAACTGCGAGGTAGAACGGTTCCGGGTTCAGTCCGCCATGCCCCAAGGGTTCAACTGGGAAACAGTGCCCCCCGCGGACCGGTGAAGCGGTCCGCCCAGCGGGCCGGCGCGCACCCAACCGCGGTGCGGAAAGACGATCGCGAGTTCGTCGGTAATGTCCGTTGTGTCGAAATTTTCTGATAAGGGGGCGGCACTGGTGGACACATCAGAGTTACTGGGGCTGACGATCTCGATGACGTCGTCGACGCTCATCGCCGCGGGCTTTGCTGGACTTATGCCGCACCTCATCGGAGACGAACCGAATCCCGTTATGGGCATCCGGACGAAAGCGACGATGGCAAGCCACGAAGCGTGGCAGTTGGCCCACCAGGTTGCGCAGCCGATTCTGCGCCGGACCGTATGGACAGCCGTTGCGGGACTGTGCATACAGGTCGTTATCGGTTTCGTGACAGGTTTCGGGTCCTTGCCGTCAGCTGTCGCTGCAACGGTTGTGTGCGCGGCGGCCTTCATCGTCCTGATCGCTGCGGCGTTGAAGGGCAACGCCGCAGCGAAGACCCTGAGTCGTTAAGCCGCCGGTCGGAGGGCGCTGGGTGCGGGCACGGGACGGCCACCACGGCGGGCAGCACGCTTCGCCGGTCCGGTCACGGGCCGACACGCACCCACCCACCCACCGCGCAGACAGCGAAACGCCCCGGAATGAGACCATCGGGTATGAACATGCAGTTTTGGGAGGTATCCGCACTCTTACGGAACCTGCGGTACTACCTCGTGAATGCCCGTCGATTCTTCACAGGGTGGAGTGTCACCGAGATCCCGCCCACCGAACTCCCGCGCCCCGAGGACCGCTGATCCGACGAGGTGCCCGGGCAGTTCGGTGGCACACTCGGACGAAATGGGGAGGTAGGCACGAGTGAGAGTGTGGCTCCGCGAAACATGGCGGGCGGTACCTCGACAGAGGGTTGCCGCTGTCGTCTCACTGACAACAGTGTTGACCGCCACCACCGCGGCACAGCAGTCGTGGGTCCTGGCTGCTTCCGTGTTCGTCTCGTCAGCGGTGTGCGGTGGCGCGACTCTGGTACTCCTCGCGCGATCGAGAATCCAGCACCGGCGCAGCAACTAGGGCTATACCGACGAGTGTCGAGGTACAACCAAGATTGACGAAGCGCGGCGCTAGATTGATCAACGACGCACCGGTTACTTGAGGGCACGAACTGTTCCGCGGGGATGAGCCCCGCGGAGGCGTGTCCGGGAGATGTTTGGGGGACGTACCTATGTTGCGGTCGTATCGGTACTCGTCGAAAGGGATCATCTTCTGCAGTCTGCTGCTGGCAGTGGCTATAGGACTACGAGCACAGGGGCAGACGATCTGGGGAGATGTTCTGCTGGCCGCTTCGATAGTCGGGCTGCTGGCGGTCGCTTTCGAGGGGGTCAGATCCCGGAATCGTGAAGCTGACAACGGTCGTCTGTGATGACGTGGAGCCTGGTTGATTCGATCCAGACGTCGCGACCCTCCCCGGGGTTCGTCGAAGTGGCGCGGTGTGTTCCGCTGATTTCCGTTGCACCTCGACAGCTGGTCAGCGTCAGCGCGGTACCCAGCCGAGGTCTTGGAGTGCGGTGGCGGCGAGGAAGAATCCAGCGACGCCGATGATCCACAGCGTCGTGCTCCGGGCGTTCCGTGTCAGCCAGACGTCCAGCCGTTTCAGTGGTACCTCGACGGCGGAGCGTGCCACGAGGCGTCCAGCGGTGAGCGCCAGCGCAGGTGCGATCATCACCAGGCAGTACCCCGCCAGCACCAGCAGAGCAGCCGGCCATCCGGGGGTCTGTTCAGCGATGATCCCGGTCGCGACGAGGTACGGCAGCATCGAGGCGACCTCCAGGAGAACTGCGGCGACCGCGAGCCCGACCAGGGCGGAGGTCGCACTGTCGCTCATGGCGCGCTCGCGCCAGCGGCTCAGCCGCCCTGATTGTTGCGCGCGCTCGGCGGCGCGAGCACGAGCGGCTTTCGTGTCGAGGGCGAAGCTGGCCGCTAACAGCGCGGCACCGACGATCAGCCGCGCAATAGTCGCAGCGGTGGTGTCCAGCAGTCCCGCTGCACCGTCGATCACGAACCGGCCGCCGGCCATGAGCGCGATCCCGATGCCGTAGTAGACCGCCGCGACGGTGCCCAGGTAGAGCAGGATGCGGTGCGGCCGCACCCGCCCCGGCGTCATCAGCAGCCAGACCGGCACCAGGAGCGTGCCGAAACTCAGTGAGTCGGTGAGCGCCAGTACCGCGAGGGCACCCGCGGCTTCGGCGGAGATCACCGCGCCGCCCCGTCCGCCGTCGTGTCGTGCTCCTGCATGACGCCCCCTTAGTACAGTCGTACCAACTCAGCAGTTGGCACGATCGTACTAGGAGGAGTGGTGACGGCTGTCGCCCCGCGCGAGGAACGCAAGGCAAGGCTGGCCGAGGCCGTCTGGCGGATCATCGCCGAGCGCGGCATCACCGCGGTGTCGGTGCGGACGGTCGCCACCGAGGCCGGGATGGCGGTTGGGTCGCTGCGCAACCTCTTCTCGACGCAAGCGGAGCTGCTGGAGTTCTCCGCCGAGCTCATGGTCGCCCGCGCCGCTGCCCGTGTCACCGCAATCCCGCCGAGCGCCGACACGGTCGCGTATGCGCTGGCCGCGATCCGCGAACTCATGCCCCTGACCCCGCAGACGCGCCGGGAGTTCGAGATCAACGTGGCCCTCATCGCCGAGACTCCCGCACACCCGGGCCTCGCCCAGATTCGCGACCACGCTCACAGGCAGCTCCTGGACCTGTTCACACGCATCGCGGCCATGCTCCGCGACGAAGCCGCGTCGTCCTCGGCAAGCCGGACGGACGGCCGGCGTCTGCTTGCGCTCGCCGACGGTCTCGGAATGCACCTGCTCCACCAGCGCGCCGGCGACGACACCGACTGGGCACTCGACATCATCCGGGGCGAACTACACCGCATCGACAACGAACCCGGCTGACGACAATGAGCTGGGCGAAAGAACAGAACCCGCACCTGCCGGCGAAGGCAGAGTGTGGGTTCTGTGTTCGGGTGCCCATGTGCCGCCACGGATCTAGGAGTTGCTATGAGCGTCGCGCGGTCCTCGTACCGACGCAGTATGTCCGGATCGGAGGCTCCGTGAGGCTCGGTGGCCGTGACGAGCTTGTTCCGTAAAACAGTCGTTCCCGGGATGAAATAGTCATCCCAGGAACGAAACTGTGCAGTTGTACGCGCCATCGAGTTAGCTCAGTAGCTCCCGACGGAACGCTGCCAACTCTTCTTCCACAGTGCTGGTGCCGTTCGCCACGCGTCGCGAGGCAGCCTTGGTTGCTTCGGTGACGGCGCCACCGGCGAGACGAACGCCCGCGGTGGCGAACTGGATCGCCTCTTCAACGCTGCGGACAGGCACCTGCTTCGTCACCTTGCGTGCGACAGTCATTCGATCAGGTCGTGGGTGGTGCCGCGCTCGAGCCTATCGATCGAGGCCAGCAGCCGACGGGCGTTCTCCGGGCTCCTGATCAGGTACGCCGTCTCCTTCAACGACTCGTAGTCGTCGAGAGCCACCATCACCACCGGCGCATGGCCAGCCCGGGTGATCACCACTTCCTCACGGTCGGCGGTGACGGCGTTCAAGGTCTCGGCATATCTCGCCCGCGACTGCGAATACGTCATCGTCTTCACGGGCCGACCCTACCTGGAAAAACACAGGACCCGCGTCTGCCGGAGGCCGCAGAGTCACAGCCCCCATCTACGTCGACTCCCAGGTGGCGGCAACGATCACGTCGGCCGCCTGCTCGATCTCGGCGTCGGTGCCCGCGCAGCCGGTCAGCCACGCCACGATCGACACCGGCCGGCCGGCCACGACCAGGGACGGCTGCGGCTGCGTGAGCAGCGCCTGCACCGTCAGCGGGTGCAGATCGTCGTTCAGCAGCGGCAGGACCTTCTCCAGATGAGGGACCGCGCCGACGGCGATGAACTGGGCAGGCGGCAGCAGTCGGCCCTGGCCCGACGTAAACGCCCACAGGGTGCCGTCGGTCAGGCGCTGGCGGATGCAAGTGGTGGTGACACCGAGGCGCTGCGCCGCGTCGTCGACCGACAGGGAGCTGTGCACCAGGTCCTGCATGCGGATGTCCCGGTCCACGCGAGCCGCCGTGGCGGCCGCGGGGTCGGTGACGAAACCGGCCTCGGCCAGCAGCGTGGCGTCGTGTTCGGACAGCGCAGGCCCGGCAGACGGGTCTGTCACGCAAGCCTGCGGTTCAGTTCGGCGGACACCGTGGCGACCCTCTTCGCTACCTCCGCGACCTGCCGCTTCCTTGAGCTCGCAGCGGCGATGACGGCATCGTGCACGAACGTTTTCAGCGACACGTTTTCGCGTTCGGCAGCCTCCCGCAGTTCCCTGTGCTCTTCGTCGGTGAACGTGATGTTGAGTGATGGCACGGCGGTGGTCCTTTCTCATCAGTCCCTCGCCAGGATGCCTAGTCGTTCAGCGGCCCGGCAAGGGTGAAGCCGCATCGGCGGCGGGCTCCGGGGCTCGGATCGTTCAGTCGCCGAACTCGGAACCTTGGTCGCGCTGGCTGTTAGTGTTGCTGCGCGAGCATCGAGTCAGCTCAGAAGCTTCCGACGGAGTGCCGCCAGCTCTTCCTCTGCCGTGCTGGTGCCGTTCAACACGCGTCGCGCGGCAGCCTTGTTTGCTTCGGTGACGGTGCCACCCGCGAGACGAACACCCGCGGTGGCGAACTGGATCGCCTCTTCAACGCTGCAGGCAGGTGTCTGCTTCAGCACCTCGTGCGCGAGAGTCATGCTGGCGCCCTTCTCTGTGCGGTTCGGTCGATCGCATTCTCGATTTTACGTGGTTGTTGATCAAAGCGTCGGCAGTGAGACGATTAGCGTCGACCTCGGCGGACGGCGACGGTGAATACGGCGTCGTAGCGGATCTGCCAGCTGTGACCTGCAGTCTCCAAGTTCAGCGCGGGAGCGCGGTGAGACCGTGTTTGCGCATCAGAGCCTTCACCGCGTCGTGCTCGTCGTTGATGTACGCCCGGGCGAGCAGATCGTTGACGGTGTCAGCGAGCCGCGGATCGTTCTCGTCGACGGGAACGACCAGCATCTGGCCGTGGCCGATGAGCGGGCTGTTCGCGACGAACAACGCGGTGCGCTTGTTCCCATCCTCGAACGGCTGAGCCTTGGCGAGCTCCACGAACAGATCCAGTGCGTTCTCTATGACGTCATCGCAGGCCAGTGAGTCGATCAGCTGCTGGAGACCATCGTCGGTCAGCGCGGGAGGCATGTGCCGGCCGTAGCGGGTTCCGACGCCGATCTGCTGGTCGTCGGTGCGCAGCTGTCCCGGGTGCAGTGCGCCGCTGCGGGTGATCTGCGCGTTGATCGCGCGGACGTAGGGAGCATCGACCTGCTGATCGTGGTGGTCGATGACGAACTGAGCGACGTCCCGGAGGTCCTCGAGCAGCGCGAGGTCGGCGCGGGAGCAGATACCGGCCAGGCTTCCTGAGCGCAGGAAGTTCTCAGTGTCGAGGCGGCCGACAGCGAGACCGTCGAACACCTTGCCTGAGGTGTAGACGACGCCGGTCAGGTCGGCAACGATGATCATGGGCAACAGCGTGCTCCGTGCATGTGGTCGGAGGCCGGCCAGCGGCCATCCCCGAGAAATCACTGTAGGTTCTCATCCATCTTGTCGGCCACAGACGTCGGTAACCTGCGCATTCTCGCGCAAATGTCGCATCAGGATTCTTGCGTTCTTGTCGTGATCCTCGAATCGCCCGTAGCGAGCGGATCCGTGAGATCTGCAATCAACGGGCCGGGATACCCAAGGCGGGAAGCGCCTGTGTCAACCTAAACGGCCCGGGGTGACGGCTCGAGGTGTGACCGGACGGTGGTGCGAGTTCCAATCGGACGCAGTCAGGTGTGCAGGAAGACCTGCGCTCTTTCTGATGTGAGGCGCCCTGATCGTCGGTGGTGACCGCGGATCACCCAGCGTTGCTCGAACGCGACCTCCGCGAGGCGGTCTGCGAGGCGCCCTGATGCCCCACAGGTGCTCGAGCCTGCCGTTGATCGCCTTCCTCGGAGCGTTGGAAACCCCGACGTCGCAGTCATTGCGTGGTCCTGTCTCGAGTCGACCTGGCAGCTCTGATCGATCGGACTTCCATGAGTTCGCTACGGATAACCGCCAGCTGGTGGCTCAGCGCCTCCTGAGGCCCGGAGTCGGAGGGTTTCTGGTGCCCTTGATGTTTCTTCGGTATCGCTGCAGCCTCGTCCGCGGATGCGGCGCTGCGGTGACCGATCGGGTCGACACCACAGAATGTGGCGCCGACCCGACAGGCTGTGCGCTAAATCAACCCATGGAGCCGAACAGTAAGTACCCAGAGCCGAACAGCAGTCGTGCTACAGCGAGGTCCATCTCGGTGATCGGTCGCAGAGGGCAGGGGCGGGAGCCAGTTGAGGCGCCACCTTCAGCGTCCTTCAGACACTGAGCGATCTCTTGCTCGGTGAAGGTCCGGTTAAACCGAATGGCGTCCGAGATGGTCTCGGCGGAACCCGTCTGGAAGAGGCTACTGCCGCTTGCGGGAAGGCTCCCGCCGCCGGTGGAGTCTTGAGCATGGGCAACGGCCGGGGCTGCGGCCAGGAATAGCCCCGCGGTCAGGATTACGGATCGAGTCAAAGTGAGTCGCATGGTGGTCAGCTTCCTATGTAGCCGATATTCGGGGCATATCCAGCGTTTCGGAAGGGCAAGTTTGCGCCCACCCCGCCGGTGAATGCACGGGCAATCTCACCGAGGTTGGATTGGGATTGCGTCGCCATAATATTCTGAATCCACGGAATATACGGGGTGAGGTTGGTCATCATTGACCAATTTGTGCAATTGTAAATCGTGTTCTGGGACACAACAACTCCCTGGCCGGTATGGACACCGAACATCGATCCGCCGGAGAAATAGGCGCCACCGGAATCGCCCTTGCAAGTGGGGTAATCGGTGGCAGTGAACGACGAGAGGTCATTGAACACTGAGCCGTCGACGAACGTAATAGAGGGGATGTGGTACTCGTAGTCGAGTGTCGACGAAGAGGAGAAGTTCTGCGGGGTGTTGGTGTTGTTGATCCCGGAGTACCCGACGAGTTTGAGGGTGTCGGAGATGGTCGGTGTGCGGGTTGACAAGCTGAATGGTGTCGCACTGATGCCGGACCCGACCTTGATCAGTGCCAAGTCCACGTTCGGCTGGTTAATGCGGTAGATGTTCTCGATCCCGGCGAACTGCCCGTCGGACTGCTGAATGAATCCTGGCGCCCAAGGGGCGGTTCTGACACAGTGATCGGCGGTGAGCCAGAACTTTCCACCGATGTAGTTCGCGGTGCACGAGCGGTAGGAGTAGGCGACCGCGGTGAAATAGAGTGCTCCGACGCCGTCGTGACGCGTCTCGACAGGGTTGGTGCTGCGAGCGGAAACCTGGCCGGCCCCGCCACTGTCCGGCGACGCAACCGTCGGCGCCGTCTGAACCGTCTGCTGGTATTGCTGTTCTTGCTGAAGGTAGGCCTGGAAATCGGGATCGAGTTCCAGCTCGCTCTGGCTCAGAACCGGGGCGGGATCGTCTAGTGCCTCAGGGATTTGCACAACCATGGCGTTGGGAGTGTCGGTTTCGGCGTTCGCCGGCAGCGTCGGGACCAACACAAGGCTGACCGCCCCTGCCGCAGCCGCGGCGATCTTTAACATTCGTCTCACTGCATCATCTCCAGACTCATGAAGTTCTTTCGTGCACCGGCAGATATTGGCTGGACTTACTACAAGTAACGATTCGATCGATCAACGAAGCTGGAAGGCGATTCCCGATCGGGAAGGGCCCAGGTGAGCACGCCGCAGGTCAGCGCTCCGAGGTACAGTACCGACTCAACGGTCTGCTGTGGCTGAAAGGGATAAATAGGAAGCCGCTCGAGCGCACGCGGCAGTGCAACACCAAAGACTCGCCCGATTCGTCACGCTGGGTTGGGGCTTCTACGTGACTTGTCTCATCGACCTCCGACTCGGGGCGACCGCGGAACCATGTGGCAAGGAACCGGAGCGTTCTTCTCCGGTTTCGCAGCAGCCTTGTTACTTGGCCCGGCCGCGTCGTCGACGGCACGACCCGCGCTCTTTCGTCCCGCGTGGCTGCTGCGTGGTTGGGGCCATACCCACACAACAGGTGGACAACCAGGGAAAACTCTGGACGAGCCCCGTAGAATGGGCGAATCGACGCTGCGCCGGCGGCCTGAGCATGAGAGGAGTGCGAGATGACCGTCGTGAACATGAAGGTCACCCGCCAGAAGCTCATGCAGAGCGCGGTGTTGACCAAGATCGACCGGGAGCATCTGTCTGTCGACACGGACAAGGTGCGCCGGAATCTCGACACGATCCGCCAGCATGTCTCTCGCGGCCCGCTGATGACCAGTTACATGGACCGGTGGGAGCAGATCGTCCGCGACAACGACATCAAGTCCTTCCGGAACATCGTGGACTCGGACGACGAGACGGCCAAGGAGATGCGGAACCTCTCGCCGTTGTCGGTGCTGCTGGACGAGGACGAGCGCCTGCAGGTGCTCGACGATCTGCGTGACCTGCTGAAGCGGTGAACCGGGAAGAACTCGGGCGGGCGATCAAGGGGCCGCGTGCGCGAACTTGGACGAGTCGCCGGTCGTCGTCTTGGGCTCCCAGTCGATCCTCGGCAGTTACGACACCGCTGAGCTGCCCGAGGCCGCGTTCCAGTCCCGCGAGGTCGACATCCTGCCGCTGAGCGGCATCACCAATCCGCCGGCGGTCGAGGAGAAGCTCCTCATGCTGGATGCGCGCCTGGGGGAGAACTCCCCGTTCCACGAGCACCACGGGTTCTATGTCGAGGGGATCCACAAGGACGTCGTCGTGCTGCCGAAGCATTGGGACAGCAGGTTGGTGCACTTCACCGTCGCGGACGGCTCGTCCGAGCTGTACGGGCGGACTGGGCTGTGTCTGGATCCGGTCGACCTGTGCGTGTCGAAGTGCATCGCCGGCCGTCCGAAGGATCATGAGTTCGTCGCGGCGCTCGTCCAGGACGACATCGTCACGGTCCCGGAGACCCTCGAGCCGATCGACAAGTACGGCATCGAGTGGCCTCCGACGTACGACTCCGGAAATGACGCCGGGACCCCGTTTCCAGATCCGCCCCCTCTTCACTCCTGATTTCTGCGCGGTTACCGATGAGAATTTCAGTTCCCGCAGCGTCTCCGGCAAAAAGCCACCTCAGCACACATTTGAATCCCGTCGACGGCTCTACTCGCCGACCAGCTCGACGCCGACAGCCTGCCCGCCGAGTATCTGCCGCGGCCAGTGACCGACGAAGTGCTGGCGCGTCGACGGAACGCTCCGCTGTTCACCCCGATCGACCGCTGGGGGCACACACCCTTCGACCGCTCCGCGTTGTCCGCGCAGTCGATCGGCGGGCGTTCTCGCCGCGGACGTATCCGGCCAGGCCGCGGCGCACCGTCCGTACCTCCGCGGCCTGCCGCGACTCGACGAGGCCCCCGAGCCCTACCAGCCGAAGGTGTACCCCAAGATCGTCCTCGACGAGGGGTACTACGAGCGTGGCATCGAAGCCCGCCGCGCGACCCAGGAGGCCCTGTCCGACGTCCCCGGCATCCTCGACGACGTCGAAGCGCAGGGCCGACGCGATCCTCGAGAAGCTCCTGGCCGTTCTCGACGGCGAATTTTGAACTTCGGAACGACCAGGGGCCAGTTGATCGGCCCGGGGCGGCTCCGGCCCCGTAGCCTCTGCCCGTGACAGATCGCGCCGTGTTGGCTGCCCCATCCGCCAAGCGCACGCAGACGCACTCCCCTCGTTCCGCGGCCACGCCGCCCGACGCGACGACGCGCACCATCGCGGCGGACTCCGTGGAGACGGACGGCATCACGCTGACGGTCACCATCACCTGCGTGCCGATCGCGGCGGAAGCGAGGGAGTGGGATCCTGCCGTCTCCGGGACCGTTGTGACGGTGGCAATCGTGAGCGCCGACGCGACGACAGATGCCCGCCGGCACATCCCCTTACGGGAGCCGGAGGCATGGGCGCGGGGTGTCTTCGACGAGTTCGACGACGACGAGCGCCGGATCTACCTCCTCGGCGGCGTCGATGCCGACACCGGACGTCCCGAGTTCAGCCTAGTCACCTACCGTCTCTACCTCGACGAGTACGGTGCCCCGATCCGAGTCTCCATCCAGCTACTCACGATGCACTACTACTGGGTTCTGCCCCTCGAATGAGCCTCGTTCGACGCCATACTGCGGTAGGTCCGCGGCGAGCAAGCTCGGCCGCGAGTGCCGCGATGACCATGAGTTGCATCGGTGCTAGCCAGGACGGAACCGAGGCGTCAGCGAACAGCACGAGGCCGGCCGGAATCATCGTGCTGATGGAAACCGCGGCGAGGGCGATACGCAACACGATCGTGGCTCGAAACGTGGGCATGGCGCATCCTCGGGGTCGGTTCCGACGATCGTATGCCGCTCTGGGTCACCAGCCGCCGCGTCGACCGCCGACACAGCCGGCAGTCACTCACCCCAGATCGCATCACCGAACTCGACAGCCTCGGCTTCGACTGGGGCACCACCCGCACGAAGAAGTGACCGTCAGGGCACCATCCAGCCACCGGCGCCGGGCAGGACCGTGACGATCGGGTATCCGGGCGATCCGGTCGACGCAGTGACCGTCGCGACCACCGGTCCGGACCCAGTTCGGGCGTCAGCGCTCGAATACCCGGCGTCTGTGTGATTGACGAACACGGTGTCGGCCGCACCGGTCGAGTGGTTGCGCCAGTGGACGAAGAAGCAGCACAAGGCACGCGCGGTGAACCGGGTGACGCCGGGCATCTCCGGGTCGGTGCTGGCAACCACGTGTCCGGCGGCCGCAGCGGGGAATCCAGGTGGAGTGAACCCGGCGACTGCGATGGGGATCGGGAAGACGGTGTCGGTCGGTGCGGCGCCCGCGGGCTGCGCCGTCAACAACAGCGCGGCACCGGCCCCGGCAACAACGACCGCTCGACGAAGACGCAGACGGTTCATCGGTGAACCTCCAACTCTGGCGGCCCGGCTCCCGACCTCGGCGCAGGCCGACGATGGACACCAGCCTACGACCGCCGCCCCGCAGTACACGCCGCTTTCGCAACAGGTCCGCCGACATCGGTGTGGGGAGCGGGACGAACGACGTCGACTGGGGCTCCACCGGGCGAAAGCCGCACTGTCAGAGCATCATCCAGTCGCTCGCCCCGGACAACAGTGTCAGTCCCGACCACGCGGCGAGCACGATAACCGACGGTGTCGCGGCGGCCATGGCCGATTGCCGGTCTGTGCCTACCAGGGAATTGCGCCGTAGTTCAGCCATGCCAGGAACACATCGATGGCTACGCCGAGCGGACCGAGCCACATTCCATATGGCGTCATCACTCGCGTCCTAGCAGCTCTTCCACGTGTTGCCGAGCCAGCACGGCACGTTGGCCAACGCCCAGCCCCGCTGCTCGTCATTGAAGAACGGCGGATACATCAGCCAGATGAACCATGGCCAATCCATCGCGGTCACCTCCTCAGCACGGCGGGATTCCCCACAGCCAGAGCTGGAACCGACCCCGGCGAAGGCCGACGATGCACACCAGCCTATGCCCGCGGATCAGCAGGCCACGCCACTTTCAGAATGCCGACAATCGTGGTCATCGTCCTGTCGCTCGTCGAGGTCCGCTCGGTCGGGATCGTCAGGCGCAGGACGCTGTCGACGTCGACCTTGATGTTCGCGAAGTCGCCCGGCGCGGTGGCCGCGAACTTCTCGATCAACGGGCCCTGATCACGGACGGTCTTGTGTTGCCGCTTAGTGTCTTTGAATATCGCGCAGCAACACCGAACCGTCAAGGATTACCTACGAGTCGTCATCTCCTTGAAGTGAAGAACCCCTATCAAAACCGCCCCAACCACCACTGCGGCCACTACAAGCCCCACGACCTTCCAGTACACAACGCCAATCACAAGCAACCCTGCGGCCACGACAAGCCACAACGCGCGTCGGAGTCGGCGAGTCACCTCGGAATCCGGCCGCCGCCGCAGCAGACGCTTCGCGCTGCTCGTCACTGGACGGATCTCACCGTTTGCTGCGTACTCGAACAGGGCAATCCCTCGAATGTTCGCGAATTTTCGTGCATCGTCTGCGTATCCGCCGTACGAGAAGTGAACCCAGCGGCAGCCCTCCTTCTTCAGGAAGACGCTTGAATAGACCTCCTCGATGTGTGCGAGGTCGACAGGCATTGCGCGAACGGTGCCCCGCCCGACAAGCCCCTTCCCGTCGAGGTGGAAGAGGTCATCCGCTTTGCCTCGCCGCGTACTTACGTTCTCGAACCCCATAACCCGCAGGTGAGCGGCCACACGCGGAAACATGGCCTGGCGGGCGATCTTGGTTTTCAAATCCAGCTCCGGGGTGCGAGTAGGCAGGTCAATGACAGAAGCGAACTAGCCGCCGCATTCAGCAGGAATTGTCGATTCAGTAGACAACTGACGGGCGACGTGGCGCGAACCATGGAGACGGGTTCGCGTACTCGTCCCGCAAGGCGTCCAGAATGGCGTTACCCCGAACGCCCGAAAAGTACTGTCCGCCTTTGAGGTTGAAGCCGACCCGGTCCTGTACAGCGTTAACCGAGATCCCGTTCTCGAAGGGGATCGTGTAGTCATCGTCAACCCAGATAGTGCCACGATCGGTTGCGTTGCCGACCGCGTACTCCAGGCAAAGGAAGACTCGCGGAGTTGTTCCTATAATCGTCAACAGGATGTCGTCGTCACGGTAGGTCCGGTTGACATGCCAGACCGGCGCAGACGGCTCCTCGACATAGAAGTCGTCCACTGCCACCTCCCAGTCAGGGCCGGTGACGATGTAGAGCCTCTGGCCTCGTTCAAGTCGTGGGATTTCAGGTGGCGGCATCAACATTGCAGTTGACGCCATCATGCTCGCAACTGACGAACCCTTCGCGGACCCCGTCTTTGACATCTCAGCCCTCCATCCTCCCGCGCTACCCGGTAGCCCGGACAGCTCCGCCTGTTCAACTGCACGACCAGGTGGCAGTTCGTTCTATCAGAAAAAGCCGACAAGTCGGCCTCCACCAAGGATGAAATACGACGATGACCAAGGCGATTGCTACCAGTGACAGCACGATGATCAGGTAGTCCGTGACCGTCGGAGCAGTAGTCGGCTTCGTAGGCTGCGATGGCGTCCCCTTGAACTGCCGAGCAACCTTGTTCACCGCCGTCATCTGACCGAGGGACTGACATCTCACCCGAACACAGCACAGCCAGGGCGACGCCCAGGCCGGAAGCAAACACGAGAACCCACAGGGGATCGCGTGACTTCTGGTGCCCGAGCGCCCGTTTCGAAAGTCCGCCGTCACCCTGTCCCCGCAGAACACCCCAACAGCGATGGACCTCATGACCCGCACCTTGGCCGGACTGGTCACCGAGACCGCGATCCCCGCATTCGGGCCGTACTCGACCAGCGTGATCTCGCTCGATTCGGCGCTCCACTTGCTCGTGGTGCTCAGCTCGGTGCTGCGACGATCACTGCACCGAGCGCGTCACTGAGTAGGTCCAGCGCGTCGAGGAGCGGGTCCGCCGGCGGTGGACCCGCGGCCATCGTCGCGGCCCAAATCAGCTCGGAATCCTGTGCATCGAGTACGGGCGCAGCCGCGATCGCGGCTGCCAGAGTGGCGCCCCGCTGGTCCGCGGTGTCCTGATCAGCCGGCGGCGGCCCGAATCGACACTCGAGCCAGGCATGCCAGACCAGGCGCTCGGCGCGGTGCCTGACGATTCGCTCGGCCGCGACGATGGCGAGGCCGGCATCGGCGGCGACGTCGTCCAGGGTCCGGTCGCCGAGCGCGAGCGAGCCCTTGTCCAGGGTGATCAGCCCGGCCACCCGCAGGTCAGTGAGGGTGGCGTACCCAGCCGACTGCCCCAGCTTCGCGGCCGCCAGCGCGTCCGGCACGGTGGTCACCTGGCCGCTGCGGATCAGGTCGTAGAGCGTCCGCCCGCGCAGTCCGATCACGCTCCAGGCATGGTGAACGGGCTCGACACGGGCCCTCTCGAGCGCGACTCGGTCAGGCCCATCGGCGGCCGCGCCCGCAGGCGTGGTCAAGGCGTACCGGTCGGGGAGCTGGCCCGCACCGCGGGCGATACGCAGCACCGGGGAGCCGAGTGCATCCCGGAGCAGCCGCAGCGCGGCCCACACTGTGGACTCCGACATCAGCCCAGCAGAGTGCGACAGACTGCGGCCGCCGACAGCCACCACCGGCACGCCCTCCACAAGCTCCCCGGCCAGTGCGGAGGTGTAGGCGAGGGCCTGAACCACGGCCAGCAGGATGGGTCGCTGTCGGGATCCCAGGAACTCCTGATCGATCCACATGTGTGCGGCAGCGAGCCAGCGGCGTCGGATCGGATCGTTGCGGAAGTCGGTAGTTCTCGGAACCCTGGTTCCCCCCGCCCCCCCTGTGTGCTTGTTCTCGTGCGCGAGATCACGGAATTGGGAGGACGCTCTCGCTGCCCAGGTCAAAGCCTTGGCGACATCCCGGCGCAGAGCTTTCGCGATGGTTGTAGAGGATCCGTACCGGGCATAGGCACCTCGCAGGCCGGCATAGTCGGCGGTTCTAAGCGCGGCCTCGATGTCACGGGCGCTGGCGCCGCGCAGTACAGCGCTGCTGATCACCGATTGCCTGGCTTCGGAAGGCGACGGCCAGCGGGAGGTGTCGGTGATCTTGCCGGTCCGCGCGAACGTGGCCACCAGCGTCGGTATAGCGCTGACCAGGCGGTAGCGGGGATGCAGGCGGCGGTCGTCACCGACGCCGACAAGACGCTCCTCGCAGACCAGCGCAGCCTCCACGACCGCGACCGCAGTGCGGGGACGAGACCGGCGCGTATCGGCACCGCCGAGCAGAGCGACCAGGCGGGCGACAACACCGCGATCGGATCGCAGGGTGAAGGCCTCGACCGCGGCCGCGAGGGGGCCGTCGAGGCGCCGGTGACCGCCTTCGCGGCACAACGACCCGGGGACGCTGATACAGCCGTGCGAACTGCCGAGCATCGGGGACTTGTCGAGGGTCGGCAGGCGCTTCTCGAGCGCATCTAGCAGTTCGCGGAGGCCCTCGACTCGCAGTGGCGTGTCGGTGGGCAGCGGAACGAGCACGTGCCGGCCGCCGCTGGTGGACCGGTCGGTGACCGCGCGACCGCCGCACTCGTGCAGCCACGCCAGCACCCGCTCGACATCCGCATCGACCTGGGCGGCACCGTGCCGCTTCGCGTCGAAGTCGAGCGCCAGCAGTACGGTGCGGCCGTGCTTGCCGTAGAGCGGCACGGCGGCCGGCGCATCGGGCAATCGGCTGTTCAGGGGGCGCGGCGTGGCGAACTTGCCGTCGTCGCTGGGGGTGGACAGGCGCATGGAGTGGCGCGCGGCCATCAGCGGTGCGAGCGATCGCCACACGGTTTCCGGTGTCGACTCTCCGCCGTTATCGTCGAATCTTGAAGAGGCGTGAGGGCACGAGGTACCGTGAGACCTGTCGTCCAAGACAGTCCCTTCGGGGAATAGCAACGCAGAGAATCAAGTTGGCGCTTGGTTCTCAACCAGAATTCAGTCGATAACCCTCGTTCCTGTTCGGATCAGGAGCGGGGGTTTTCGCTTGTCGAGGTGAGCTCGCGCTGCTGGATGTATTGGGGTGGGTCACCCGTGAGACGCGGTGCCCGGCTATGGGGCCTGTTCCGTCAGGCCGCAGGCATTACCCCCTTCAACAGAGCCTCGTGGTCGAGCTCCCGCATCAGGTCGGCACGGCCGGCACAACCCGACAGCAGGTCGGCGACAAACTGGCTCACGGAACCGACTCCGGTGGCGAGCCGCCACTCCTCGAGGATCTGGTACACGTCGTCGGGGACGCGTGAGGCGACGAGTGTGCGGGGCCCTTTGCTCGCCATTGCCATTGCTGACTCCTTCCGTATCGACCGGTTCGAGATCAACCTGGCACACCTTAAATACCTTCGCCACCACCACTTCTCAGATCACAGCCCGCCGTCGAGTCGGGGACACTCGCGGCGGGTAGCAGCGAGAAATCGCCCGAATATCTCAAGTCGGCCCGTTGGCCCATGTCGGTCCCACCGCCGAATAACTTGCGCGAGAAACCGCAATGAGCCCTGACCCTGGCCATGCAGCCCAATCCAGGGTTGCTATGTGATATTGGTCACATGGCTTTGCGGCGCGGCAGATCACGCCATCGACAGATCCTCGACTACCCCAGCAACTCCGCCAGCGCATCCACTTCCGATGCGTCAGTGTGGGCGTAGGTCCGCAGCACGAGCGTCCCGCCGTCTGCGTGACCGAGCCACGCCGCAACCGCAGACGGTGTCGCTCCTGCGGCGATCAGCCGTGACGCCGCGGTATGCCGAGCGGCATGGAGCCTGCGGTGGGGAACCTGCGCGTACCGCAGCGCCTCCTTCCACCAGTCGTCCAGAGTCCGCGGCGCCACTGCTCGCCCGTCCCAGTGCGTGAGCACGTGGAGATCTCGGGCCCCGACCCATGCCTCACCAGCTCGCTTCCTGGCGATCTGCTGTCGTTCTTGCGCGCCCCGCAGGACGGTCAGCACCGAAGCTGGCAGTTTCAGTGATCGCCGCGCACGGGCGGTCTTACCGTTCTTCTGATCGATCGTGCGGCCTGTCACGCGCACTCGGGTCCGCACGGCCACCGTGATGCGGCCGGCATCCAAATCAATTGCGCTCCAACGCAGCCCCGCCAGCTCACCGCGCCGCAGCCCGATCAGCGCAAGGTGCACCATCGGCGCGTGAACCACGGACATGTGCTGAGGCGACCGTGGCCCGCCAACCAGGGGCAGATCCACCCTGGAGTGCATCTTTACCAACCGCGCAACCTCGTCCTCACCGAGTCGGTCGGACAAGTCCAGGGCGCCCTCGTAGGCGTCAGCGTCGTCTTTCTTGCGTAGCGGCTTGATGTACTGGATTGGATTGTCGCTCAGCACCCGACGCCGCTCCAGGTCTTTCCAGACAGCCTTGGTGCGCGCGAGCATCGGGTTGATCGAGGTTCGTTTCCACTTCCGCCCGCCTGGCCCGGTACCAGCGGCCAGGTCCTGCACGAGTTGCTCCACCTCGCTGTCGCCGATCGTCCGCACATCGCGACTATCGAACCGGTCGACCAGTGGCGCCAGCGCCGCCGTGTAGGCCGCGAGCGTGGTCGGGTTGATCCGCTGCGCCGCGAGCCAACGCTCGACCGCCTCAGCCACCGTGACGACCCCCGCCTCGTCGGCCGCAGCCTGAGTGGCTTCCTTCTTGAGCGTGTCCTGCAACTCGTCGAGGAACTCCCCCGCCGCCTTCGAGGTCTCGAATCTTCTGTGCAGCTGACGTCTCGCGCCGTCTGGGCCGGCCACCCGCACCCGGACCTGGTACCGGATGTCCCCGCTCGGCAGCTCGACTTTCTCAACGCCATTTCGCAACGCCTGCTCGGATACCAACGATGGCGTGTCATGGCTGTGTCACATCGGAACGTTGTTGGATCTTCCGACGTCAGGGGCGGTTTCTCAAAACCGCCCCTGACCTTGGCGGAAGCGGAGGGATTTGAACCCCCGGTCGCTCTCGCGACGCTCGCTTTCAAGGCGAGTGCATTCGGCCGCTCTGCCACGCTTCCGTGGCAGATCCTAACCGCATGCGCGACGGGGGGTGAAACCGATCAGCTGGCGGCGCGGTCGCCGATGGCCTCGTCGACCCGTTCGAAGACGTCGGCGAGCATCCGCATCTCCGACTTGCTGAGCAGATTGATCAGGTAGTGGCGGACCCCGGAGAGGTGGGTGGGAGCGGCCTCGCCGAGCCGTCGCCGGCCCTCGTCGGTGATGACGGCGAGCACGCCGCGACCGTCCTCGACGCACTGGCTGCGCTCCACCATGCCCTCGGCCTCCATGCGGCGGATCTGATGTGTCAGGCGACTGCGCGACGACAGCACGCCGTCCGCGAGGTCGCTCATCCGCAGCGATCCGTCCGGGGACTCCGACAGCATCACCAAGATCCGGTACTCGGCTAAAGACATGTCGTGCCCTGTCTCCAACTCTCGGTTGAGTACGTCCATCAGTCGTTGACTGCCGTCTATGAAACCGCGCCACGCGCGCATCTCGTCGGCACCGAGCCACGCCACCCCGGCACCCGTGGTTACTCGAGCATCTGCTGTCACGAATGCATAGTAGTGCTACCTATCGTCCGACAGCGCGAAGCACGCTCGAATCGACCTCGGCGACGCTGGACAAACCGGCCAACCCCATTGTGACGTCCAAATCCGCCAACAGTATTCGCAGCGCGTGCCGGACACCGTCGGCGCCCGCCAGGCCGAGACCGTAGGCCCACGGCCGCCCGTAGAGCACCGCGTCGGCACCGAGCGCCAGCGCGATCAACACATCTGCGCCGCAACGGATTCCTGAGTCGAGCAGGACGGTGGCCCGATCCCCCACCGCCGCGGCGACGGGGCCGAGCGCGTCCAGCGCGGCGATGGCACCGTCCACCTGCCGGCCGCCGTGGTTGCTCACGACCACCCCGTCGGCGCCCGCGTCCACCACGGCACGCGCATCATCCTCGTGGACAATGCCTTTCACCAAAACGGGGAGACCGGTCCACTCGTTTATCTTCGCGATGTCCGACGGGCGCAGCGCGTGGTTGCCGAACAGCGACACCCACGTGAGCACCGCGATCTGCATCGCCTCCGGGCTCTCCTCCGGCGGGGTCGCCAGCCGCGAGCGGAAGACCGGATCCGACAGGTAGTTCGCGATGCCCTGCGCCCGCAGGAACGGTAGGTGACCGAGTTCCAGATCCCTTGGCCGCCAGCCCATTCCCGGGGTGTCGACGGTTACGACGATCGCCTTGGCGCCGGCCTTGGCGGCCCGCTGCACCAACGACTGCGCCAGCTCGTCGTCGGCTGGCCAGTACAGCTGGTACCACCAGTTGTCGCCCGAGACGGCGCCCACGTCCTCGATGGTGGACGACGCCGCCGTCGACAGCACCGAGCCGATCCCGAGTTCGGCGGTCACCTCGCCGACGATCGCCTCACCCCGCTCACGAACCAGACCGAGCACCCCGATCGGGGCGGTAAGCACCGGTGCCGCGAGCCGGGTGCCGAGGATGTCGACGCTCAGGTCCCGCGCGTCGGGTGACCCGGTCCCGCGCAGCATCCGCGGCACCAGCGCGCGGCGGGTGAACGCGTCCAGGTTCGCCGCGGCGGTGCGCTCGGTGGACGCGCTGCCCGCGATGTACGCGTAGGCCTCGGTGCTCAGTTCCTCGAGGGCCCGCGCCTCGAGTCCGGCGGCGGTCATCGGCAACTCGGGGCGGGCGCCGCCGATGCCGGTCAGGTAGATCTCGTTCTGCATGTTGCCGAAGAAGGTCATCCGGTGACGCTAGCGCGGTCCGACTAGCGTCACGGGTATGTACGCGATCACGATTTCCGAGCCCGGCGGACCCGAAGTGATGACCTGGTCCGAGGTTCCCGATCCGACACCCGGCCCCGGCGAGGTCCTGATCGACGTCGCCGCCACCGCCGTCAACCGCGCCGACCTGCTGCAGCGGCGCGGCATGTATCCGCCGCCGCCCGGCGCGAGCGACATCCTGGGCCTGGAATGCTCCGGCGTGATCGCCGAGGTCGGCCCCGACGTCCACGGCTGGAAGGTGGGCGACCGGGTGGCGGCGCTGCTCGCCGGCGGCGGCTACGCCGAGAAGGTCGCCGTCCCCGCCACCCAGCTGCTGCCGGTGCCCGAGGGCCTGGACCTGCGGGCGGCGGCGTCGCTGCCGGAGGTCGCCTGCACGGTGTGGTCCAACCTGGTGATGGAGTGCGGCCTGCACGCCGGCCAGGTGCTGCTGGTGCACGGCGGCGGCGGGGGCATCGGCACCCACGCGATCCAGGTCGGCAAGGCGCTCGGCGCGCGGGTCGCCGTCACCGCCGGCTCCGCCGACAAGCTCGAGCGCTGCGCCGAACTGGGCGCCGACATCCTGATCAACTACCGCGACACCGACTTCGTGCAGGTGCTCCGCGAGGACACCGGCGGCCGCGGGGCAGACCTGATCCTCGACAACATGGGTGCGTCGTACCTGGGTCGCAACCTCGACGCGCTGGCCCCCGACGGTCAGCTGGTGATCATCGGCATGCAGGGCGGGCGCAAGGGCGAACTGGACATCGGCAAGCTGCTCGCCAAGCGGGCCCGGGTGCTGGCCACCGGACTGCGCGGACGCCCCGAGACGGGCCCGTCGAGCAAGGCCGCCGTGATCGCGGCGGTCCGGGACAAGCTGTGGCCGCTGGTCGGCGAGGGCATCGTCGCGCCGGTGGTGCACGCGGAACTGCCGATCACCGAGGCGCCCACCGCGCACGAGATGCTCGACTCCCCCGACACCGTCGGCAAGGTGGTGCTCAGCGTGCGCGAGGACTGACGGGCCTGGTCAGCCCAGCGTTCCGAGATGCTTGACGAGCTGGTTGATCTCGTAGCGGGTGGTGTAGGGCGCGAGACCCACGGTGATCGCGCCGCCCTCGTCGTTGACACCCAGCGCGTCGAGCAGGCGGTTGCCGCACTGCAGGCCACTGACGGTCGCGATCCGGTTGTCGGCGAGGTGCGCGGCCACCTTGTCGGCCGGCACCCCGGCGACGGTGAAGCTGAGCGTGGGCACCCGGATCGGGGACCGGCCGATGACCGTCACCTGAGGCAGCGAATCGAGCGACCGCATCAGGTATTCGAACAGCTGGTCGTGGTAGGCCTGCAGCGAGCTGATGGACGTCTCGAGGCGCTCCCGGCGGGTGCCGGTCGCGGTCTCCTCGAGCCCGGCCATGAAGTCGATCGACGTGGTCAGCCCGGCCAGCAGCGCGAACTGGTGGCCGCCGACCTCCATGCGTTCGGCACCGCGCGCGTACGGGTTGAGCGAGACCGCGGGGATGCGGTCGAGCAGCGTCGGGTCCCGGAACACCAGCGCACCCACCTGCGGGCCGCCCCACGACGGCGCGCTGACCGCGATGACGTCGGCCCCGAGGTCGTTGATATCGATGTGCGCGTACGGCGCGGCCCCGACGGCGTCGACGACGAGCAGTCCGCCCACCTCGTGGATGCAGTCCGCGGCCGCCCGGACGGCGGGCGCGGATCCGACGATCGGGGACGCCGCGGTGAGCGCCATCAGGCGCGTCGTCGGCTGCACCAGCTCCGTGAACTGCCAGCTCGGCAGCTCACACGTCTCGATCTCCACCTCGGCCCACCGGACCTGCGCGCCGTACCGGCTCGCGACGCGCAGCCAGGGCGCGACGTTCGCCTCCTCGTCGAGGCGCGACAGCACCAGCCCGGTACCGAGACCCAGCCGGGAACTGAGCGATTCCGCCAGCCAGGCCAGCAGCACCGCACGGTCGGCACCGAGCACGACACCCGCCGGGTCGCCGCCGACCAGGTCGGCGACGGCCTCTCGCGCTGCCGCGACGATGGCGGCACTGCGGCGCGACGACACGTGCCGTCCGCCTGACGACGACGCCGATGCGCGGAACGCGGTCGAGACGGTGCGGGAGACCGCGTCCGGGATCTGCATACCGGCCTGCGGGTCGAGGTGGACCCATCCATCGCCCAGTGACGGGATCAGTCCCCGTACCCGGGCAACGTCGTAAGCCATGACGGACACTCTAAGTCCCACTGTCAACACCGCGTGATTCAGATCCGACTTTTCGGAACGTGCTCTAGCACACGACACTTCCGACACTGCCGACCCACCCTCGGCAAACCGGCACCGAAACGTACAAGATGGAGCCATGACGCAACCGGAGAACGAACGCGTGCTGGTGATCGGACCCGACGGCCATCCGGTTCCGGTGTCCGCGGCCGCGACCCGCACCGACGGGGCCGCAGACGACTCGTCGGGCCAGAGCGACCAGGACGCGCTCGCCGACATGGTGGAGCAGCCGGCGAAGGTCATGCGCATCGGCACGATGATCAAACAGTTGCTCGAGGAGGTGCGCGCCGCACCGCTCGACGACGCCAGCCGCACCCGGCTCAAGGAGATCCACAAGTCGTCGGTGCGTGAGCTCGAGCAGGGTCTCGCCCCCGAGCTGCGCGAGGAGCTCGAGCGGCTCACGCTGCCGTTCAACGACGATTCCGTGCCCACCGACGCCGAGCTGCGGATCGCGCAGGCCCAGCTGGTCGGCTGGCTCGAGGGACTGTTCCACGGCATCCAGACCGCGCTGTTCGCACAGCAGATGGCCGCCCGCGCGCAGCTCGAGCAGATGCGTCAGGGCGCGCTTCCGCCCGGGATGAGCATGGGACCGCAGCACCGCATGCAGGGTCCGGACGACAATCCGCAGGCCGGCACCGGGCAGTACCTGTAGCGCACGCCGGAACAGATCGAGTGCGCCGAAACCGGCAACTCCACCGCGAACGGTAGGCTCGGAACCCGTGTCAGCAGCAGCCTTGGATCACGAGCCGGCGTCCGACGCCGACACCCCTGCCGTTATGTCCGATTCGCAGACGTTCCGTCGCGCGTTCCAGGACCTGCGGGAGGGGTTTGCGCAGCGTGAGCTGTGGCTCAATCTGGGTTGGCAGGACATCAAGCAGCGGTACCGCCGGTCGGTGATCGGTCCGTTCTGGATCACGATCGCCACCGGCGTGCAGGCCACCGCGATGGGCATCCTGTACTCGGCGCTGCTGGGGATGCCGATCCAGACGTTCCTGCCGTACGTGACCGTCGGCCTGATCGTGTGGAACATGATCAGCGCGTCGATCCTCGAGGGCTCCGAGGTGTTCATCGCCAACGAGGGCCTGATCAAGCAGCTGCCGTCGCCGCTGAGCGTGCACATCTACCGCCTGGTCTGGCGGCAACTGTTGTTCTTCGCCCACAACCTGCTGATCTACGTGATCATGGTGTTCGCGTTCGGGGTGTGGCGGCACATGAGCTGGACGTCCCTGGCGGCGATCCCCGCGCTGGGGCTGATCGTCCTCAACGCGCTGTGGGTGTCGATCGTGTTCGGCATCTTCGCGACCCGCTACCGGGACATCGCCCAGATCCTGGGCAGCCTGACGCTGCTGCTGTTCGTGCTCACCCCGATCTTCTGGTCCACCGACGCGCTCAAGGCGCAGGGCGGGCAGGTCGAAGAGCGCGCGAGGATCGCCGAGATCAACCCACTGTTCCACTTCCTGGACATCATCCGCGCGCCCATGATCGGCGCGGACCAGCAGGCCTACCACTGGTACATCGTGCTGGCGTTCACCGTCGTCGGCTGGGCGGTCGCACTGTTCGCGCTACGCAAGTACCGGGCCCGCGTGGCCTACTGGGTCTAGGGGGACACCACATGACGAGCAACGTGAGCATCGAGACGCACGGAGCGTGCGTCGACTTCCCGATCTTCGACGCCAAGTCACGGTCGTTGAAGAAGGCGTTCCTCGGCAAGGCCGGCGGGACGATCGGCCGCAACGACTCCGACGTCGTCGTGGTCGAGGCGCTGCGCGACATCACGATGTCGTTGAAGGAGGGCGACCGCGTCGGGCTGGTCGGGCACAACGGCGCCGGCAAGTCGACGCTGCTGCGCCTGCTGTCGGGCATCTACGAGCCGACCCGCGGCAGCGCCCGCGTCCGCGGCCGAGTCGCGCCCGTCTTCGACCTGGGTGTCGGCATGGACCCGGAGATCTCCGGCTACGAGAACATCATCATCCGCGGCCTGTTCCTGGGGCAGACGCGTAAGCAGATGCTCGCGAAGATGGACGAGATCGCCGACTTCACCGAGCTGGGCGAGTACCTGAACATGCCGCTGCGCACCTACTCGACCGGCATGCGGGTGCGTGTCGCGATGGGCGTGGTCACCAGCATCGACCCCGAGATCCTGCTGCTCGACGAGGGCATCGGCGCGGTCGACGCCGAGTTCATGAAGAAGGCGCGGATCCGGCTGCAGAAGCTGGTCGAGCGCTCCGGCATCCTCGTGTTCGCGAGCCACTCCAACGAGTTCCTGGCGCAACTGTGCGACAGCGCGATGTGGATCGACCACGGCGAGATCCGCATGCACGGCGAGATCGAGGACGTGGTCCGCGCGTACGAGGGCGACGACGCCGCCGACCACGTGCGTCAGACCATCGCCGACATGGAGCGCGAGCGGGGCCAGGAGCGCGCTTCGTGACCGAACGCATCAGTGACACGGCGACCGAGAAGATCGTGGGCGTCGTCGTCACCCACAAGCGTCGGGAACTGCTCGCCCAGTCGCTGAAGGTGCTCGCCGGGCAGAGCCGTCCGCTCGACCACCTCGTGGTGGTCGACAACGCCGACGAGCCCGACGTCCGCGAGCTGGTCGAGGGCGCCGACGTCCCCACCACCTATCTGGGTTCCAAGCACAACCTCGGCGGTGCCGGCGGCTTCGCGCTCGGCATCCTCTACGCGCTGTCGCTCGGCGCCGACTGGGTGTGGCTCGCCGACGACGACGGCCGCCCCGAGGGCCCCGACGTGCTCGCGACCCTGCTCGGCTGCGCGAAGAGGCACGGCCTGGCCGAGGTCTCCCCCGTCGTGTGCGACATCGACGACCCGGACCGGCTCGCGTTCCCGCTCCGACGGGGCACCGAATGGAAGCGGCTGCGCTCCGAACTCGGCGAGGACGACCTGCTGCCCGGCATCGCGTCGCTGTTCAACGGCGCCCTGTTCTCGGCGTCCGCGATCGACGCCGTCGGCGTCCCGGATCTGCGCCTGTTCGTGCGCGGCGACGAGGTGGAGGTGCATCGCCGCCTGGTCCGTTCCGGGCTGCCGTTCGGCACGTGCCTGCAGACCGCGTACGTGCACCCCAACGGCGCCGACGAGTTCAAGCCGATCCTCGGCGGCCGGATGCACACGCAGTACCCGGACAACGAGACCAAGCGCTTCTTCACGTACCGCAACCGCGGCTATCTGATGTCTCAGCCGGGCATGCGCAAGCTGCTGCCACAGGAGTACGCGCGCTTCGGCTGGTACTTCCTCGTCTCCCGCCGGGACCCCAAGGGGTTCGTCGAATGGATGCGGTTGCGCGGGCTCGGACGTCGGGAGCGGTTCCAGCGGCCCTGACCCTCACCCCCGCGCTTCACCCCGGCGGGGCCGGGCGCCACCCTGCGCGGCGGGGGCAACCCTGGCAGCATGGGGACGAACTCGACGTTCACGTGGGAGGGGTCCGCGCATGCTCGATCGGTTCAAGAAGTCGTCCCGGCTCAAACTGCAACGGGCCGTCGCGGAGGTGCTCCGCGATTCGGACCGTCAGGCCCGGATCGAGAGCGAGAACCGGCACGATCAGCTGCTGGCGGAGCTCGCCGCGAACAACGGCGAGATGAAACGGGTGTTGCACGAACTCGCGGAGGCGCGCGGGCAGGTGGCGTCGGTGACCGAGCGCCTCGAGGAGCTCGAACAGCGCGCCCGCCGGGACATCTCGCACGCGCTCGACATCCAGGCCACCGCCGAGAGCGCCCAGTTCGTGCTCGACCACATGCCGAAGGCACCCGTGTTCTGGCACCCCCACGACACGCTGCGGTACGGGCTCGAGGTGGTCAAGGTCGACGGGCTGGCGCTCGAGTTCGGCGTCGCGAGCGGCACGACCCTGAAGATCATCAGCGAGGCGCTGCGCCCCACCGGGCACGAGGTGTGGGGCTTCGACGTGTGGACGGGACTGCCCGAGGCGTGGCGCACGGGATTCCCGGCCGGCGAGTTCGCACAGCAGGACGTGCCGTCGGTGCCCGGCGCGCAGCTCGTGTCCGGGCTGTTCGAGGACACGCTGCCCGGCTTCCTCGCCGAGCATCCCGGCCCGGTCGCCTTCGCGCACCTCGACGCCGACCTGTACTCGTCCACTCGCACGGTGCTCGAACTGCTCGCCGACCGGCTGGTGCCGGGCACGGTGCTGATGTTCGACGAGTACTTCAACTACCCCGGCTGGCAGGACCACGAGCACCGCGCGTGGACCGAGTTCGCCACCCGCACGGGACTCGAGTTCGACTACCTCGCGTACACCGCCAACCACGAACAGGTCGTGGTGCGGCTCCGCGAATGATCCGGCCGCGGATCACTTTCCGTACAGGCGCGCCCAGTTCTCCCGGCTCGTCAGCTGCGGGAACTCGCGCCGGTACGCCTCCGCGACAGTGGGCGCGTCGGCGCGGAAGCGCTTCATCACCCCGAACAGGCGTCCGGTCATCTCGGCCGCCAGTTCGCGATCGAACCGGCGTTCCCGGACCCCGGACTGCGACGCGTCGGTCACGAACACGTGCGCAAATCGACTCACGTGCCACCACTGCGCGTCCTCGAACGAGACCGTCACCGGCCCCGGCTCGAGCCGGCCACGCGCCTGCCACAGCGCCCGCTTGGCGAGGACCAGGTCCTCGCGGTGCGACTGCGGCGGCGGATCCGCCCGCCGCACCGGCACGATCGGCAGCTCCGACGCGGGACGGGTCACAGTCTCCGAGAAGCGCTTTCGCTCGGCGTTGACGGACGCGAGCGCCGCCTGTCCGCCGTCGACCAACGCACCGGGTCCCTCGAGGAATCCCTCGAGCGCACGCAGCTGGGTGTGCGCGAGACCGTACTGCATGCTCACGATCGACCGGGAGATGTCGCGCGCCAGGTTCTTCGCCAGCGCGGACGGCGCGAAACCGGGATCGAGTGCCGCGGTGATCAGGCCGTTGCGGGTGCTGAAGTAGTGCGCGAAGCCGTCGACGTCCTTCCAGTAGAAGTCCGCGTGCCACACCGCTGCGCCGGGCAGCGTGATCGTCGGGATCCCGGCCCGGCCCGCGCGCAGGCTGAACTCGACGTCGTCCCACTGGAAGAACACGGGCAGCGGCAGCCCGATCCGGCGCAGCGCCTCGGCCGGGATCAGGCACGACCACCAGCCGTTGTACTGGGCGTCGACGCGCCGCTCCGGCAGCTCCTCGAGCACGTTGTAGTTGTGCTCGCTGTACTGGTCCGTCGGCAACCCGCGCCGCAGCGTCGCCAGGTCCACCCGCTCGGCCGTGGCCAGCAGGTAGTTGGGGTTGTACAGGAACAGCATCTCGGCGCCGATCAGCGCCGGGCTGATCGTGCAGTTCGCGAACGCGCTCAGCCGCAGCACCGTCTCCGGCTCGCACAGGATGTCGTCGTCCATCAGGATCACGTCGGTGTCGTCGCTGGACGCCGACGCCTCGAACAGCCCGCGGGTGAAGCCGCCCGCGCCACCGAGATTCGGCTGGCGGATGTACTGCAGGCGATCCCCGAACGCCGGCGCGACCTGCTGGAACAGCTCGCGGTCCTGCACCGGGTCGGTGCCCTGGTCCACGACGTACACGGTCTCGAGGCGCTCGACGACGGTCGTGTCCGACGCCAGCGCCGCCACCGTCTTCGCGCAGTCGTCGGCGCGGTTGAACGTGCAGATCGCGACCGCGACGGGGCGCGGCGGGAGGGCCGCCTCGACGCTCCACTCGATCTGGTCGAACGTCACCTCCGCGTCCAACGCCTCGAACTCGAGCCACAGCGAGCCGCCGTCGACGAACTGGTCGAGGGCGCTGCTGAGGGCGACGGTGCCCTGACCGTCCGCGGTGGTGGCCCCGACGATGCGGCGATGGCCGCCGATGTCCGACGCGACGAGGAGCACCCGGCACGACGTGGTGGACAGGACCCGCACGCTGGCGGTGACCTCACGGACAGCGGTCCACCGCTGCCAGTAGCTGGCCGGGAACCGTCCGAAGAAGGTGTTGGTGTTGGCGCGGGCGCCGGCGTGCAGGCTCAGCGAGAAGCGATCACGGGTGGATTCGCCCTTCTCGACCACGGCATACAGTTCCTCGTTCGCGACCGGCGAGGTGCCGGCGAACAGGGTGCGCTGCGCCAGGAGGCGAGGGGTCAGCCCGCTGTCGGAGGCGGTACGGGTCTCGGACGAGTCAGCTGAATCCACACCCGGCAGGGTATCGCGACACGGCCCGCCGACGCGCGCCGCACCCGACCTGACCGGCCGGTACGGTCAGGCGGCCGCGAAGGCCGCCGAGCGCAGCGACTCCTTGCGCCGACGCAGCGTCAGCAGGCCCTTGGCCATCTGCACGACGTCGCCCACCGAGATGCGGCTGGCGTGCGCACGGTGCTCGTCGCTGAGCCGGATCGGCACCTCCACCGGCCTGATCCCGGCGGATTCGACGGCGTAGTCGAGTTCGGTGGTGAACAGGAAGCCCGTCTCGGTCAGGTGCGGGGCCAGCGCCCGCAGCAGGTCGCCGTCCACCACGAACGTGCCCTGGGGGTCGCCGGTACGGGTCCCGAGGATGGTGCGGCGCAACAGCGCGAACCCGCGGGTCATCACGGCACGGGCCAGGCCGCGGTCGACCACCGACTCGGGGTGCGCCTTGGAGCCGATCACCACCGCCGGTGCCCGGCCGCTCTCGCGGGCGAGCCGGTCGGCGCCGTCGACGTCGTCGAAACCGAACGGCAGGTCGTCCGCCGTCAGCAGCACGCGCGCACCGCGCGACGCGAGCGCGCCGGTGCGCAGCGCGTTGCCCATGCCCTTGTCGCTCTGCATCGGCACGAACGCGACACCGTCGGCGTCCCATCCGGCGGCCAGGTCGGCGCAGATCGCGGCCGTGGCGTCGGTGGAACCGTTCTCGACGACGATGATCTCGACGGCTTGGCCGTCGAAGCGCTCGGCGAACCGTCGCACCGTGGTCGCCAGGACGTCGGCCGAGTTGTGCGCCGGAATCACGACGGACAGGTCGTAGCCACCGTCGACGCCGCCTCCGGAGCTCGTCTGCACCCGATGTCCTCCGACCTACTCGTTTTCCCCGACTTCATTGTGAACCGGGCGGAATATTACGCTCCGACGACAGGGATGCTGCCGCCGCGCAATCCGTCCGACGACGAAAGCCCGCCGTGAATTCTGATCTGCCGCTGCTCAAACGTGTGACGCCACCCGCCCTGCTCGCCGCGCTCGTGGCCCTCGTCGCGGCCGTCCCGCTGCTGTCGAACCGGTGGTTCTACTACTGGGACGACAGCGCCGCGGCGTTCGCGCCCGGCTGGCACACCATCGGCGAACGGCTCCTGAACGGCTCGTGGCCCACCCTGTTCCCCGAGATGTGGGCGGGCGGCAACATCACCGCCGAGGCGCTGTACGGCACCTACAACCCGGTCCTGCTCGCCGAGGCCGCACTGGTCGCGCTCGTGCCCAACCTCGCGGTCGGCATGACGCTCGTGAAGATGCAGTTCCTGGCGCTGCTCGCCGTCGGTGTCTACGTTCTCGCCCGGCAGTACGGCGCCTCCCGGTCAATGGCGTTCGTCGCCGGCTTCGCGATGCCGTTCGCCGGATACACCCTGTACTTCGACGCGTCCACGTGGGCGTCGGGCCTGATCGCCTTCGCCTGGATCCCGCACGTGTGGTGGTCGACGCGCGCCAGCGCGGCCGGCCGGGTCAATCCGCTGGTGCCGATCCTGTTCGGTTTCCTGGCGATGACGACCGGCAATCCGTACGGCGCCGTCGCGGTGGCCGTCGTCTATCTGGCGGTGCTCGCCGAGACCGTCGCGCGGAACCGGGCCGGGGACACCGAACGCCCGTTCCCGGGGATCCGGTCGCTGATCGTGAGCGGCGTCGCGATCGTGATGATGTCGCTCATCGTCTACCTGCCGCTCGCGTTCACCACCGGCGTCTCGGTCCGCACCCAGACCGGCATCCGCAACGACGACGCCCTGCGCCCCGGCCTCGGCGACCTGATCAACCTGTCGGCGCTGTCGAACCGGCCGTACGGGCCGATCTTCGAATCGACCGCCGCCACCGTCCCACTCGTCTACCTCGCCTGGTTCCTGGTTCCGCTTGCGCCGTGGATCCGGTGGGGGTCGTTGCGGCGCCTCGGCCGCAGCAGCATCTCGCTGGCCGTGTTCGGCGGCATCTACCTGATCCTGCTGCTCGGCCCGTCGAATCTGTGGCTGTTCCGCTGGCCCGCCCGCCTCATCGAGTACGGGCAGTTGCCGGTGATCGTCATCGCCGCCGTCGCGCTGTCCGCAGGGCTCGCGCGGGACCGGTGGAAGCTGCGCCTCGGCATCACCGCCGGGCTGATCGTCGCGCAGTTCTACCTGTCGTGGGCCGAGATCCCCGAGGACATCGGCACCCACCTCGCGGCACTCGCGATCACCGTCGCGATCACCGCGCTCGCGCTCGTGGTGTCGTTCCGCAAGCCCCGCCTGCTCGCGGGGGCGCTCGTGGCCGGCACCGTCGTGGCGCTGGCCGCGCAGACCAACCTGTGGTTCACGGGCAACTACAACGTCACGCCCTGGAAGTTCCCGCGCCAGGAGGCGTTCCTCGACGAGCACTTCGAGAAGCGCTATCCCGGCACGACGTTCGTGATCGCGGACCGCGAGAACATCAACCCCGACGACCCCACCGGCCAGTGGGGTGACGTGCTGTTCGGCAGCCTGTACCAGCCCGCCGGGGTGGAGGCCGTGAACAACTACGCGGGTATCAGCTTCAACTCGTTCGTCGACGACCTGTGCATCAACTACTACGGCGGTGTTCCCTGCGGTGACGGCGTCGGCCGCCTGCTCGCCGAGTCGCCGGGCACCGGGGTCTCGTGGCTCGACGCTATGCGCATCGACACCGTCGTCGTGCAGAACAGCGGCCCGTACGGCGGCCCGCACGCGCTCGACGCGCTGCCCACCGACGAATGGGACGTCCGCGTCGAGCACGGCGTCACCGTCGGCACCCGCACCGCGCCGCACCAGTGGCCCGACGGGCGACTGTCCGCGACCACTCCGGGACTCGAGGTCACCGGCGACTCCGCCTCCACCGACACGCACGAGACCCTGACGTACACCGGTTCGGGCACTGCGACGTTCGCGCTCCTCGCATGGCCCGGGTGGACGGCCACCGTCGACGGCGAGCCGGTCGACATCACCGAAAGCCCCGGCGGGCTGCTGCAGGTGGAGTTGCCCGACAGCGGCGGCGCGGAATCGACGCTGACCCTCCGATTCACCCCTCCCGGAAGCAACCTCGGCTGGGGCCTCGCCGGCGCCGGACTGCTCGTCGCCCTCGGCCAGGGCGCATGGTTCGCGGTGCGGCGGAGGAAGGTGGGCCAGCCGATGTCCCGACGCTGAAAGGCGTCACACCTGCGGGATGTGCGGGGCAGCGGCTTCCAGATCGGCGATGCTCCCCGACATGATCGTTCGCACATGGTCAGTGATGTGCTCGGTCGGCCAGTTCCACCAGGCCACGGCTAGGAGTCGGGCGATGTCCTCGTCGTTGTAGCGGGTGCGGATGAGACGGGCCGGATTGCCGCCGACAATGCCGTAGTCGGGTACGTCGCGGGTGACCACGGCACCGGAGCCGATGATCGAGCCGTGTCCGATCCGTATGCCGGGCATCACCGTCGCGCTGTGGCCGAACCAGACGTCGTTTCCGACAATGGTGTCCCCTCGGTTCGGCAGATCCGTGAGCAGGTCGAAGTGGTCGGACCACGAGCCGCCCATGGTGGGGAACGGAAAGGTCGAGGGGCCGTCCATGCGGTGGTTTGCGCCATTCATGATGAACCGCACTCCGGTGCCCAGCGCGCAGAACTTCCCGATGATCAGCTTTTCCGGCCCGTAGTGGTAGAGCACGTTGCGCGTCTCGAACGCGGTCGGATCGTCCGGATCGTCGTAGTAGGAGAACTCCCCGACCTCGATCAGCGGCGACTTCAGCATCGGCCTGAGTAGCACCACTCGCGGCTGCTCAGGCATCGGATGGAGGATCGTCGGGTCGGCAGACACAGGCATGGGGAGCGATTCCTCATCGGTTGCGTATCGGTGGCCGGTTCATGATCGCGGTACCGAGCCGCCCACGCCACCGATTTACCACCTGCGGAACCCGCACCTATTGCCCGTCGGTGTTGTCCGGGACTCGAAGCGGCCGCCGCCCTCCGGGAAGGTCTGGAAGCTGGAACGGGTCGCGCCCCGCGTCGGGTGAGCCAGAATGAGTCCGTGTTTCGCTTCGGTCAGTCCAGACGGTCCGGTGGTGTGCCTTACGACCCGCGGGAGCTGTTGCGCGCCTATGAGCGTCGCGCGACCCGGGAGATACGACCGGACTCCGGTGAGCTGCTGGTCGTGATCCCGTTGCGCGACGGGAGCGCCCTGGAGATCACGGTCCCGGACCCCTCGGCCGACTGGATCGAGTCGCGGATCCGCGGGCTCTGTGCCTCGCTGGGCGCCATCGACCGTCGCGCCCGACGCCTGCTGCGCGACGAGTTCTCCATCGGCTGGATCGAACTCGACTCGCCGCACCACGGCACCATCGACTACTGGGCCAACGCCGTCAACAGTGAATACCCCATCGACATCTCGTGGACCGGGGACGGCTGGGAGCAATCGCCGGCCGAACCACTGACCTGACGAATTCATCTGTGGCGGGGAGCCGCCCGGGTCTGCGAGCATGTCCGCATGGAGCATCCATCGGCTGAGCAAGTATTCGCCACCCTCCTCGGCGAGAGCGCTGTCCCGCTCCTGAAGGAGCACGGATTCCGGAAGCGGAGGCTGACCTTCACCCGGGAGCGGGACGGGTTGGTCGACGTCGTCAATCTGCAACGCTCGGCGGGCAACAGCTTCGAGTCGATCCGCTTCTACACCAACTGCGGCGTCTACTCCCCGGAGTTCGACCGGGTCATCGGACGGCCGGTACAGGACCGTCCCGCCGAGGTGGACTGCCAGTACCGGCGCCGGATCGAGAACATCGCGACCGGGATGGGACCGCACGTGACCGTGCAGGCCGACACCGATGTTCCCGCCGTCGCCGGCCAGCTGCGCGCTGCACTCACCGAGGCGCTGGCGGCGATGGGTCAGCTTCGCGGCCCCGACGACATCGTCCGATCCGTGGGGTCGGACATCGACTTCGACGTCCTGCGTTACCGACTCGCCACGGGTGACGAGTCCGGTGCGCGCGAGCAGTATCTGCGTGCGCGCTCGCGGTTCGGTGCCGAGCCCCGGTGGCCGCGACTCGAGGAACAGTTCCGGAAAGCGGCGGACTCCTACGCCGTCGCCGTCACCGACGTCGAACGCCGGTGAGAGACGGTAGGCCGGCCGGGGATACCCCGCTGCGGATTCGGGTCGAAGGTCTCTAGAGTGTCGGCATGTCGCCGGCAGCCAACAAGGTCACCACGCGCAACGCGCGTTTCCAGCAATGGCAGGCGCTGCTGACGAACCGCAACAAGCGGCAGCGCCTGCGCGCGTTCGTCGTACAGGGCGTGCGGCCCATCACGATCGCACTCGACCGAGGATGGGCCGTCGAGGCCGTCCTCTTCGACGCCGACCGCCGGCTGTCCGAGTGGGCGCGGGACATCCTGGACAGGGCCGAGGGCGAGCGATTCGCCCTCACGCGCGAGCTGATCGTCGAACTCGGCGAGAAGGGGGCCGACGCCCCCGAGCTCATCGTCGTAATGTCCCTTCCCAGTGACGATCTGGGACGCATCCCGGTCGCGCACGACTTCCTCGGCGTTGCCTTCGACCGGCCCACCAGCCCCGGCAACCTCGGCTCCGTCATCCGTTCCGCCGACTCGTTCGGGGCGGCGGGCGTCATCGTGACAGGACACGCGGCCGACCCGTACGATAGTGCCGCCGTGCGGGCGAGCACCGGATCGCTGTTCGCCGTGCCGACCGTACGAGTGTCGTCCCCACACGACGTCTTCTCGTGGGTCGCGGCGCATCGCGCCGCGGGTGTCCCCATCCAGATCGTCGGAACGGACGAGAACGGCGACGCCGATGTCTTCGATGTCGACCTGACGTTGCCGACGCTGCTCGTCGTCGGCAACGAGACGACCGGCCTGAGCGCGGCGTGGCGCGACGGCGTCGACCGGGTCGTGCGTATCCCCATGACGGGCTCGGCCAGCTCGCTCAACGCCGCCAACGCGGCATCCGTCGTGCTCTACGAGACCACGAGACAGCGCCTCCGGCGGCCGCTGGGCGTGGCTTCCGGGTAGGTCCAGTAGTACTGGGCGCGCTTCGCCGCCCGGCGATGCACTGGTCGCAGGCGGGCGGGAGTCGTCATGGCCGACTTCCCGACCGCCGCGTTGGTGCAAGCGGTGATCGCCCGCAACTTCAGCTGATCGCCGAGACCGCAGACACTGTCGCCTCGTGGACCGCGCGGTGCGCGGGCAGGATCGAGGCCCGTTCGGCGGCAACGTCGCCGGTGCCGTTCAGCAGTCCGACGAAGTGTCCGAGCTGCGCGGAGAGCGGCTCCTCGCTGTACCGGATCGTGGGGATCTCGATGATCGTCTGCTGGTGGTAACTGCTGCCGTCGGCGGTGATGTCGTCGTCGACGTGCCGGTAGACGGTGATGTCGCGGCGCAGCAGATCGATCTCGATGAGACGGTCCGCCTCGAGCAGCGACAGCTGACGGATCTTGCGCTGACTGAGCCGGCTCGCGGAAATGGTTGCCACCGCGCCGGATTCGAAGCGCATGATGGCGTCTGCGCTGTCCTCGGCGCGGTTCTCGATCGAGGTCGGATGGAAGTAGCCGAACTCGGCGCGGGCCTGGACAGGCTCCGAGCCGACGAACCCGATCGCGAGGTCCAGGTCGTGGATGAGCAGGTCGGTCGCGACACCGGTCGGGATGCGGGACACGAACGGCGAGTGCCGCGTGCCGGTCACCTGCCACACCTCGCCCGCGAACTCGCGGGCGGTGCGCACGGCCGGGTTGAAGCGCTCGAGCAGACCGCACATCAGCGGGACGTCGGCGCGCGCCGAACGCTCCACCAGGTCGACGTTCTGCTCGTAGGTGGCGGCGAGCGGCTTCTCCACCAGCAGCGGCTTGCCGAGGTCGAGGACGCGTCCGGCGAGTTCGTAGTGCGCGGGGGTGGCCGCCGCGACGACGACGGCGTCGACGCCGGACAGGTCGGTGAAGTCGGGCGCCCACTGCGCACCGCAGCGCTCGGCCACCGCCTGGCCCTGCTCGGCGTTGGGCTCGATCACGAGCGCGAGGTCGGTCAGCGGCGACTGCGACGCGACGCGGGCGTGCAGCGAGCCCATCTTGCCGGCACCTATCAGGGCGATCTTCGGGTTGCTCATGCTCACGCCTCCATCGCGCCGCGGACCGCGGCGATGATCTGGTCCACGTCCGACTCCGACAGTCGAGCGTGGACGGGGATGCTCAGGCAGCGGGCCGCGACCGACGTCGCGACCGGGGTGTCCTCGATGACGACGCGCGGGTGCTCGCGGTAGCACTCGTAGTCGTAGACCGCCTTCGGGTAGTAGATGCCGCTGCCGACACCCCGCTCGGTCAGCCGGGCCGACAGGGTGTCGCGATCGATCGGCGCGTCCTCGGCCAGCAGCAGCGTGAACTGGTGCCACACGTGCTCGCGGCCGGGCAGCTCGCTCGGCAACTGCAGACCGGCGACATCCTTCAGGCCCGCCTGCAGGGCCTCCGCGTTGCGACGCCGCGCCTCGACCTGCTGCGGGTACGACGCCATCTGCGGCAGCGCGAGGCTGGCCTGCAGGTCCGTCATCCGGTAGTTCTGGCCCGCCATCTCGTAGACGTACCGTTCCCGCATGCCCTGGTTGCGGAGCACGCGCAGGCGGTCGGCGAGGACGTCGTCGTCGGTGGTGATCATGCCGCCCTCGGCGGTGGTGAGGTTCTTCGTCGCATAGAACGAGAAGCAGCCGAGCCCGAAGCTGCCGGCGCCGCGGCCGTCGAATGTCGCGCCGTGCGCCTGGGCGGCGTCCTCCACGACGGACAGCCCGTGCTCGGCGGCGAGCGGCATCAGCGCCGCCATGTCCGCCGACTGGCCGTACAGGTGCACCGGCAGCAGGACCTTCGTCCGGTCGGTGATCCGGGTGGCCGCGACGGCCGGATCGAGGTTGAAGTCGGCCTCGGAGATGTCGGCGAAACGCGCCGTCGCACCGGCCTCCAGGATCGCGTTGAGCGTCGCCACGAAGGTGAACGGGCTGGTCAGCACCTCGTCGCCGGGCTGCAGGTCCTGCACCTGCAGGGCAGCGACGAGCGCCGTGGTGCCGTTGTTCACGGCCACCGCGTGCCGGACACCGACCAGCGCCGCGAACTCCTCCTCGAGCCGCTTGACCTTGGGGCCTTGCGCCACGATCCCCGACCGCAGCGTGTCCAGGACCTCCCGTTCGACGTCCTCCCCGAACGAGATGCTCGAGATTGCAATCACTGAATGGCCCTCCGATAGATTCCTTCGAGACACCCCGCGAATCATCGGGGGCAACCGCCTGAGGGTAGCGAAGTGCTGCCTCCCGCCCCCGGAAGGATTCCCGCCGGACCATGTCGATCGGACAGAACTGTCACATCCACCCCACCGCTGTGATCGGCGACGCCGTCGTCATCGGCGACGACGTGACCGTCGGACCGCACGCGGTCCTCACCGGTCCGCTCACCATCGGTGACCGGTGCTGGATCGGCGCGGGCGCGGTGCTCGGCGCGCCCCCCGAGATCCTCGGTGCCGCGCACCCCGCCTCGTGGTCGGAGCCGGCGCCGCACCGCGGCATCGTGATCGGCGCCGACACCACGATCCGCGAACTGTCGACGGTGCACCAGGGCAGCGAGCGGGTGACGACCGTGGGCGCCGGGTGCTTCGTCATGAACCGGGTCGCGATCGAGCACGACGTCCAGGTCGGCGACCGCTGCGTCGTCTCGGCGGGATCGACGTTCGCCGGGCACGTCAGCGTCGGCGACGGTGCGAACATCGGCATGCACACCGTGGTGCATCAGCGCCGCGTCGTCGGCGCCGGCGTGGTGACCGGCATGGGCACCGTCGTCGTCAAGGACGTGCCCCCGTTCGCGAAGGCGTTCGGGAATCCGGTGGAGCTGCAGGGTGCCAACACGATCGGCATGAGCCGGTCGGGAATCGCGGAATCCGATGTCGCCGCGGTCGCGCAGTTGTATACGCCCGGAACGTCCGCGGGCACCGTTCCGGACGCCCTCGCGACCGCGTTCGACTGGTGGCGTGAGCGTGCAGCGAAGCCGCTCGCTTTCCCTGCCACCGCATGACCGGTTGCTATGGTCGAGAAGCCCTGACGGACCACGCGAGGAGTGGACTCGGATGACATCCGACACCGATTCCGTCGCCGAACCGCCGGAGTCGCCGCCGAACACCAAGCGAACGCTGCTGGTGAACGCCCTCCGGATCGTCGTGACCGTCGCGATCGTCGTGGCGATCGGATTCGCGGTGAAGTCGCAGTGGACCGAGGTCCGCGGGACGATCCACGACCTGTCGTGGTGGTCGCTGGTCGCGTCGACCGTCTTCATCTTCCTCGGCATGGGCGCCGCCGTCCGTGCGTGGCAGCACACGCTCGGCGCGCTCGAGCAACCGATTCCCGCGTTCGACGCGGCCCGCTGTTACCTCGTCGGCCAGCTCGGCAAGTACCTGCCCGGCAGCGTGTGGGCGTTCGTGCTGCAGACCGAACTGGCGCGCCGGGCCGGCGTCTCCGGGGCGGCGGCGTTCATCACCGTGCTGGTCACGGTGGGGTTGAGCACCACGTCGGCGCTGCTGGTGGGCCTGCTCGGGCTGCCGGCGTTGTTCCAGATCGGCACCCCGGCCGCGGTCGCGGTGATTGCGCTGGTGCCCATCGCGCTGATCTGCGCGTATCCGCCGGTGCTGACCCGGCTCGTGAACATCGCACTCAAGGTGCTGCGCCGCGCGCCGCTGCAGCGGCCGCTCACGATGCACAAGATCGGCCTGGCGCTGATCTGGTGCTCGGTGAGCTGGGTCGCGTACGGCGTGCACCTGTGGATCCTGGCGTCCACGTTCGGCGGGTTCGGCACCGACCGGCTGATCGCGTCGATCGGCGCGATCGCGCTGGCGATGTGCGCCGGCGTACTGGTCTTCGTGGTGCCGTCCGGGATCGGCGTCCGCGAGGCAGTGATCGTCGCGGCGCTCGCCCCGGTGGCCGACTCCGGCACCGCACTCGCGCTGGCGCTGACGTCGCGGCTGCTGTTCACGCTCTGCGAGGTGCTCGCGGGAACGGTGGCCGCGCTCGCCGGCAACCGGGCCCTGCGCAACGCGCTGGTGCACGAGCAGTCACGGGTGCCGCTCCCCAGCAAGGCGTGAGCACGCCCGGCATGCTCAGCTGAGCGTGCCGATACCGAGCGAGCCGGCGGCCAGCGAACCGATCCCGGTCTTGAGCGAGCCGTAGGTGAAGGACCCGGTGTTCGCGGACCCGAGGTTCCCGGAACCGGTGTTGGCCGAACCGACGTTGCCGGAACCGGTGTTCGCGGACCCGACGTTGCCCGACCCGGTGTTGGCCGACCCGACATTGTTCGATCCGGTGTTGGCCCATCCCAGGTTGAAGGAACCGGTGTTGTCGGGGCCGATGTTGTTCCAGTCGATGCTGCTCGCGCCGAGCAGTCCGAGACTGCCGAGTCCGGCGACGACGGCCGAACCGATCACCCCGGCCTGCACCTCGGCGGGGCCGACGACGCCGACTCCGACCGCGTCCTGGCACGGCAGCGGCAGCTCGAGGCCCGGCGCCACCGCATTGGTGACGTTGGCCAGCAGACCCTCCACCCGGACCGGCGAGCACGGTGGGGAACCCGCGACGGGGTCGGCCGCGGCCTGACCCGTTGCCGTGCCCAGGCTCACCGCCGCGACGGCGGCTGCAACCATGCCGGCCCTCACGGACACACGGCGGCTGCGACGTGACTTGTTCTGCGGTCCGGCCCCCATACGAGTGCCCCCTCCGGTTCGACGACCGAGTGAACTGTCCCGACACGAATGCTGGTCACGCTACCGCGACCGGGTACCCGACGGGGCCGGATCGGGGCGTTCGGGCAGGCTGGGGCTACTGCCCGGTGCGCGCGTATCCGGCCTCGGTCGTTTCCTTGGCCGGCCGCCACCACTCGGGATGGTCCCGGTACCACTGCACGGTGGCCTCGAGACCGCTGCGGAAGTCCCGGTAGCGCGGCTCCCAGCCGAGTTCGGTGCGCAGGCGCGTCGAGTCGATCGCGTACCGCAGGTCGTGACCGGGCCGGTCGGGGACGAAATCGAAATCGTCAGCAGGTCGCCCGAAGAGCTCCAGCAGCATCGCGATCACGGTGCGGTTGTCGACCTCGCCGTCCGCGCCGATCAGGTACGTCTCCCCCAACCGGCCGCGCTCGAGGACGTCCCACACCGCGCGGTTGTGATCGTCGACGTGGATCCAGTCGCGGACGTTGCGGCCCTGCCCGTACAGCTTGGGGCGGACGCCGTCGAGCAGGTTGGTGATCTGCCGCGGGATGAACTTCTCCACGTGCTGGAACGGGCCGTAGTTGTTGGAGCAGTTCGACAGCGTCGCCCGGATCCCGAACGAGCGCGCCCACGCCCGCACCAGCATGTCGCTGGACGCCTTCGTCGACGAGTACGGGCTCGACGGGTTGTAGGCGGTGGACTCGGTGAACCTGGCCGGATCGCCCAGTTCGAGGTCGCCGTACACCTCGTCGGTGGAGATGTGGTGGTAGCGGACGTCGTGGTCACGGACGGCCTGCAGCAGCGTGAACGTGCCGACGACGTTGGTGCGGACGAACGGCCACGGGTCGGCGAGCGAGTTGTCGTTGTGCGACTCGGCGGCGAAGTGGACCACGGCGTCGGAGTCGGCGACCAGGCGGTTCACGACCTCCGCGTCGGCGATGTCGCCGTGCACGAACTCGATCCGGTCGGCGACCGCGTCCAGCGAGGCCTTGTTTCCGGCATACGTCAGCGCGTCGAGGACCGTGACGCGGACATCGGGTCGTTCCGCGACGGTCTGGTGGACGAAGTTGGTGCCGATGAATCCGGCGCCACCGGTGACGAGCAGCCTCATGTTGACAAACAGTACTCATGGCCACGGCGTCGGCTTCGAACGTTCCAACCGAATCCCGGGCGACTCGTCGAGCCGTCAGGACGGTCTTCGACCGGGTTCCGTTGCGCGAGTTGACGCGACCGTACCGGGCGTGACGCGGCGGTCATACAATCCGACCGTCCCCCCGCTGGGGGTATCGCGCGCGGTTTCGGCCAGCGCATACTGGGGACATGGCCGTGGTGCGGAAGGTCGAACCGCTGCGCTCGAGTGTGTGCGACGCGGCGCTCGGATCCGCCGACAGTATCGAGTTCCGGCACGCAGTTCTCGACGCGATCCGCACCCGAATCCCCTACGACATCGGCCTCATGGCGATGCTCGATCCGGCAACACTGCAGCCCACCTCACAGACGACGATCGGCGTTGATTCCGTGCCGAGACATGCCGTTGAAACTGCCGCCCGGTTGGAATACGGCCCGGCGCCTTACGGGAACGCCATCGGCAAGCTGGCCCGCAATCCTGTCGGGGTCGAGACGATACGCGATGCCATCGACGGGGATATCCGTTGCGCGGAGCCCTATGTCGAGATCCTCGAGCCGTTCGGGATGGACGATGAGATGCGGTTCGTCGTCCACGGGCGCGACAAGCTCTGCTGGGGTTGCGGGACGGTGATGCGTGGCCCCGGACGGCGGTTCAGCCGTGACGAGGTACGGCTGCTCGCCGGTACCGTACGCGCGATCGGCGAGGGCCTTCGCCTGTCGTTGATCCGTCAAGCACCTCGGGTGCTGGCGGAGGTACCGGGTGGTCCGTCCGTGGTAATCGTCGGGCCGGACGACGAGGTGGAATCGGCGACGGCACCGGCGGTGGCGTACCTGGATCGGATCAGCGACGAGTGTGGAACCCGGATGGTTCCCGCCGTCTTCGCGGCGGAGCGCTTACGGAACTCGGGCGCAGCGGCCGCAGTCACGCGGGCCCGGACGATCGACGGGGAGTGGGTCGTCATCCGGGCCGGGAAACTCGACGGCCGCGGCACAGCGGGGCGCGTGGTCGTCACACTGGAGCCGGCAGGACCCGCGGAGATCGTCTCGCTGCTGGCCGCCATTCACGGCCTGACGCCCCGGGAGGCGGAGGTGCTCGGCCACATCCTGGCCGGCAAGACGCGTGTCGAGGTCGCGCATCGGCTCTTCGTCAGCCCGTACACGGTGCAAGACCACCTGAAAAGCATCTACGCGAAGGTCGGGGTGAACAGCCGCCAGGAACTCGTCGCGCAGCTGTTCTTCACCCACTACCTGCCGCGTTTCGACTCTCCGGTCGCGCCGGACGGCTGGTTCGCCGGTGCGGGATCCGTGTGATGCCGCATCGCCCGGACTCGTGAAGGTGGTGCCATGCCCGACATTCTGTTCGTCACGCTCGACGGCGGCGGGAACGTGCCGCTCACACTGAGAATAGGGCGAGAGCTCCTGCACCGCAGAAACCGCGTTCGTGTTCTCGCTCACGAGGCGCTGCGCATCACCGTCGACGACGCCGGACTGGAATTCCGGGCCTACCGGAACTCGCCCCCGTGGACTCCGCACGAAATCCACGGCACGTGGAAGCTGGTCACCAGGATGCTCGCTGTGATGACGAATCCTGGGATCGGGCAGGACCTGCTCGACGCGGTGCGGGCGGACCCGGCCGACCTCGTGGTGATCGACTGCATGCTGTTCAATGCGCTCGACGCGGCGGCGCGGGCGGGCCTGCGTCATGTCGCCCTGTTCCCGACGTTCTTCGGATGCCTGGACGAGATGCTCCCACGCAGCCCCTTCGGGATCGGCGCCCGGCTCAAGGGACTGGAACCGCGCCGCCTCTGGCGGCAGGCCGACCTGGCACTGGTGTGCTCGGATCGGACGCTCGACCCGGCAGGCAGACGAGCCCACGACGGCAATCTGGTGTGGACCGGCGCGGTGCACGATGCGAAAAGACAAGCAGTGGGCCGCATTCCGCCACTAGTGCTGGCCAGCCTCAGCACGGGCGGCCTCCCGGGCCAGCGCCGGGTCCTGCAGAACATCCTCGACGCCGCCGAGAGCCTGGACGTCGAACTGGTGGTGACGACCGGCCCCGCAGTCGATCCGTCGGACCTCCACACACCCGCGAATGCCACCGTCCACCGGTACATTCCGCACAACGAACTGATGCCGACGTGCTCGGCCGTGGTCGGGCACGGCGGGCATGGAACCACGTTCCGCGCCCTCGCGCACGGCCTTCCGATGCTGATCCTGCCGATGTCCCCCCTGACCGACCAACCGACGATCGGCAAGACGGTGGCCGCGTCGGGGGCCGGCAAAGCGCTCCGGAAGACGGCGCACCCCAATCAGATTCGCGGCACCCTGGACGAACTCCTCCGGACCGAGAGCTACCGAACCGGCGCCGCCGCGCTCGGCGCCCGAATCCGAGCCACCGACGGGGCCTCGACCGCGGCGGACCAGCTCCTGACGCTGATCGACCGCTGATCGAAATCGTCTCGCCCCCCGAATGTGGGATGGTGATCGCCCCGCCCGCGGACCCACACTTGGTGTTGGAGCATTTCGACTCCTTTGCCATGGAGGCGAGTTCGATGGGCTGGACGGATTGCCACGCACGCAAAGCCATTCTCGATACGGTGCTCGCGCGCGCTCGAATCGACCCGGCGGGGCCGCTGTTGCTCGACGGCCTTCCCGATGTTGATCGATTGTTCGGCGGAGAGGACGGGGTGTTGCTGGCGCTGCACCATCGTTGGGCCACCTGCCTCGCCGCAAAGCGCGATCAGGCGGTCGAGGACGGTGCTCCGCCCCAGCGCCTGTGGGACGAACTGAGTGCTGAACAGCCGACACTCCGTGCGGTTCTCGATGCCGCCTTCGGACGTTCCTCGACGCTGCGAGCGGAACGAGTGGCGCGACCATCGAGACGGAGCCTCGGCGGAATTGCGGGATGGGGGCAGACGGGCAGCGTCCACGATGGACAGCGATGAAACCTGCCACCTCAGACAGATTCGGAGTGCGGCATGTCGATCTCGATCACCAGCCCGGAGCTGGTCGAACGAAGGACCACGGTCTTGGCCGAGGACGGTGTCTCGCTTGCCGTTCGCGAGTACCGTCCCTCCGACGCCCCGGTGACCGTGGTCTTGCTGCACGGCCATTGCCTGAGTAGCGAATCCTGGTCCGCGGTCCGTGACGACCTGATGCAGCGGTACGCCGGTGCCGGGATCGTCCGCTACGACCACCGTGGACACGGCGCTTCCGCCGAGGCTCCCTCCCGGACCTGCAATCTCGAGCAGTTGGCCGGCGACCTCCATGTCGTGCTCCGCGCTGTTGTCCCCACCGGTCCTGTGGTCCTGGTCGGCCACTCCATGGGTGGGATGGCGGTGCTGACCTATGCCAGGCAGCATCCGGATGAGATCGGCACCCGAATCGTCGGCGTCGGCTTGATCGCGGCCGCCGCGAGCGGCCTGGCCGACGCGGGCCTCGGCCGACTACTACGCAATCCCGTCGTGTCCTGTCTCCAGGCCGCGGTAGGGCGCGCACCGACATCCATGGAGCAGCTGAAGCGACTCGGCTGCAAGGTTTTCGCACCGGTCATCGGCGGGGTCGAATTCGGTGACCGAAACGTCAACCGCCGGGTCCTCGCACGTGCGATGGCGATGCACGACCAGACCTCGATCGTGACGATGGCCGGCTTCCTGAGCTCGTTCCTGACCCACGACGAGTCCCGGACGGTGCCCGCCCTCGCGGCGGTTCCCACGCTGGTGCTGTGCGGTTCGGCGGATCTGGTGACGCCACCGCCACATTCGGTGGCGATCGCCGCTCAGGTCGAGGATTGCGATTTCGTCTGCGTCACGGCGCCGGGCACTCGGTGATTCTCGAGCAACCGACCGCGGTTGCGGACGCGATCGCTCGCCTCGTGAGCCGGGTATGCGGTCCCGCGGATGCCCCGGAGCGCATGCGCGGGTGGTCTATTCGTGGCCGGGGGTCGTGCCGTGGGGTTGGGCACCCCACCGGATCGCGGCGGCGGCGGCGAAATCACCGGCGTGCGCGAATCCGGCAAGTACCACCAGCGATCCGTCCGGGATCCGGCCGGCCCGGTTCTCGATGTCGAGGGTGACCGGGATGGCGGCGCCGAAGAGGTTTCCGCACTCGTCGAAGGTGTCCGGATGCTGCTCGGGGGTGAGTTCGAGTGCGTCACGCCAGTTCCGCAGGAACAGCCGGTTGGGTTGGTTGGTGACGAACGTGTCGATGTCGGCGGACGTCACGCCGATGTGATCGCACACCGACAGTGCCACCTCGGGGACGAGTCGGTTGCCGCGGGCGAAGACGGTGGTGATCTTGGAGTCGGTGAAGGAGATTCGCAGTTGCCCGGTACCGGGCGCCCAGTACTTGCGGGGCGGGTCGATCGCGGCGGTCATGTCCCCGGCGAACTCGGGGTGGTGGCGGATCTCGATGCCGAGGATGGGGGCGCGGTCCGAGATGCCCACGAGGGCGGCCCCGCAGCCGTCACCGGGAACCGCGGCCTGTGCCAGTGGGCGGACGTCGGACTGGGTGAAGATCTGGCCGGCGCTGTTCTGTGTCGTGACGATCAAGGCCGTGTGCGCAGTGCTGGTGGACAGGATCGTTCGGGCGAGTTCGAGCATGTGGATGAAGGCGGCGCAGCCGCCGTTGTGGATGTCGAGGATCCACCGCGGGGTCATGTCCAGTCGGCGTGCCAGGTCGGCGCCGCAGCCGAGCACGGGCAGATCCGGCAGTTGGGTGTGGGTGATCAGGACATCGACGTCTGCGATGGTTGCGGTGCCGTGGCGGTCGATCAGGGGTGCAATGGCGCGTTCGGCCATGTCGACGGCGGTTTCCCCGGCGGCCACGTGGTGGCGGTGGGTGGGTGCGCGGAACATGATGTTCTTCGCCATCCGATCCGAGCGTGCGTACCGGGTGAAGTAGTCGGTGCCGACCGGGTCGCCGGGCAGGTAGCTGGCTACATCGAGCAGGCTGACCGTGTCCATGGGCCGCTCACCCCATCCATTCGGGTGTGATCGGCAGGCCGCTACGGGCCCGGTATTCGCAGAGTGTGGTGAGATTGTCCAGTTCGAGCCGGTGACCGGCGGCGAACATGTCCCAGAGGTCCCCGACCCATGTCTTGCGGTCCGCTGGAGCGGTCTCCGGATACGGGTTGCGGTCGTAGAACGGGTGGTGGCAGTTCGTCCACAGCACCACCGATCCGGGCTTGTCGAACACCGTTTGTGCATCGACCACCCGGAGCAGGTAGATCATCCACAGATGCCGACCCTGGTCCCAGGCGCAGTGGTAGTCGACGGTCATCGCGTCCGGATTCGTCACGGTGCGGGCGTAGATGGTGGTGTCGCTGCCGAGTTGGTCATGGGCCGACCACAGGCCGGGTTGCTCGGTGGGGGCGAAACCCCGGAGGCTGTAGGTCCATTCCTCGAGGCTGCGGGTGTCCGACAGGTACCGGTAGACGTCACGCGGCGGTGCGGCGATGTACCCGTTGACGGTGCAGTACTCGCCGAAAACCTGCTGGTGGGCGTACACCGACCGGAGCATGTCCAGAATGATCGGGGTGGTCGCCTCCCGGTCGGAGGTCTCGATCCGCAGCACCCCGGGAATCACGCCGCCCGGAATGTCACTGAGAGCGGGCAGAGCGGTGGTCATGGCGTTCCTCCTCGGCTGTGGGGGGCTCGTTCCAGGAAGGGCACGAACGGGGGGATTTCGTCGGGGTCACAGTCCACGGCGATGAAGGCCGGACCGCTGGTCGCGGTCGCGGCTTCGAGGGCGTCGAAGAGTTGATCGCAGGTGCGGGCCGGGTACGAGGGCAGTGACGGGAACATCGCGGCGACCCCCTCGGCGATCCGGGAGGGCCGGAACCGGTTGAAGCTGTAGCGGTCCCCGTAGAACAGCTGCTCGCGGGTGACGCACATGGCGTGGGCGTTGTTGTTGAACACCACGAAGGTGATCGGGAGGTGATGCTCGATCGCGGTGTGGATTTCCAGGCCGTGCATGAAGAAGGCGCCGTCTCCGGCGATGACGAAGGTCTGCCGCCGGGGCTCTCGGGGCGCTCCGCAGGCTCCGCTCCCGCGTGCGAATGTAGCGCCGATCGCGGCGCCGAAACTGTAGCCCATGCCGCCCATGCCGAGTGCGACGACGAACCGACCGCCCCGGGGGACCGGCAGGTGGTGCACGACCGCGGCGCCGGTGTTGCCGGCGTCGGCGAAGGTGTCCGATCCGGCGGGCATCATCGCCGCGATCGCCTCGACGGCCTCCCGGTAGCGCATCCCGGGGCCCGCGGACACCGGGACCTGCAGCGGAGTCGACCCGCCGTGAGTGGCCGCATCGGGTGTGCGCCCCGCCGAAAAGGCCTCGGCGAGTTCGGCCAACGCCTCACGAAGGTCGAGGCTGGTCGCGTGCACGGTGGGCAGATACGGGGATTCGGCGCCGACACTGGCGACCGGGACGGCGGCCGCGGCGGTGTCCAGGCCGGTGCGGGCGGTAGCCGGCAGTCGGGTGCCGATCAGCAGGCACAGCGTGCTGCGCCGCACCACCTCGAGCAGTTCGGTGTGCCCCATCGTCCCGGTGACGCCGCAGAAGCCGTGCTGGTCGGCCGCGTAGACGTCCTTGGCGTCCGGGGCGACCCCCACCGCGGCGTCCACCGCGGCGGCGAGGGCGTGCAGCTCCGGCCGGGCGTCGTCGCGCGCCACCTGGTCGCCGGCGATGAGCACGACCTTCCCGGTCCGGCGGGCCGCCGCCAGCAGATCCCGGATCCGAGCGAGTCCGGCCGGGTCCTGGCCGGACCGGCGGGGCGGTGGGCGGAAGGTGGCCGCCCCGTCGACGGCGGACTGCTGGATGTCCTTGGGTAGCAACAATACTGCGGGCCCACCCGATCGTGCTGCGGCGACCGCCCGCTCCAGATGGTCGGCGAGGTCGTCGGGTCGCTCCACCCGGGCGCAGTAGCGGGAGACCTCGGTGAACAGCCGGACCGCGTTGATCGTTCCGGCCTTGCCGCTCGAGTCCTGGAATGCGCCGGTGCCCTCGAGAGTGGTGGGTGGTTGCCCTATCAGGGCCAGCACCGGCACCCGGGAGGTGTAGGACTCGGCGAGCCCGGCCACCAGGTTCATCGCGCCGCCGCCGGACGTCGCGGCCACCACGCCGAGGCCGCTGGTCGTGCGGGCGTAGCCGTCGGCCATGGTGGCCGCGGCGAACTCGTGCTTGGCCACCACCCCCTGCACGCGGCGGTCGGTGGCGAACAGCGCGTCGTAGAGGTCTTCGATGTTGGCGCCGTCGACTCCGAAGATGTGACGCACCCCGAGGTCCGCGACCGCGTCGACCACGGCGTCGACGACGCGACTGCCGTGCCGAATTGGGTGTCTGGCTCCGGTATCCACTGTTCCTCCCACACTTTGGAGCGACCGAGTCGCTCAGGCCGGACGCTGCGCGCCCGGGCGCGCCCGGCGAGGTGTCACCTCGACCTCGGCGCCCCAACGGGTGGTACTGGCCCGCCGATACCGGCCGGCGAATGCGTGCAGCATGATGAATCGAGCGACCGCGGGCAGGACATCGGTGGCGACCCGATACCGTTCGTCGTCCAGGCCGTCGATGACCCAGGGCACCTCCCGCGCCAACTCGAGTTTGGGTTTGTTCTTGACGATCTCGCGTCCCCAGTCGTCCCATTGCCGACGGGTGATGGTGCGGGAGACAACCGGCATCATCTCGTCCTCCTCACTGCGCAGGTGCGGCAGCAGCACCGCCTCGAGTCGATCGAGCGCCGCGACCACAGCCTGGCGGGCCTCGGGAGACGGCACCGCGCGGTAGCCGCCGGCGGCAGCGCTGAGGTGATCGATCTCCGGGGAGATCCGCGCGTGGTCGGCGTCCATCCGGTCCAGCAGGGCACCGGCGGCCGGGTTCAGCCGGCGGATCAACGGCCACAAGGACTCGTCCTCGGTGACGTGGTGGAAGCGCAGGTACTGCATCATCCAGATCAGGTGGTCGGCGAGGGCCACCCGCTGCGATTCGTCGGGCGGACTCGGTGAGGCGAGGACGGTGCGGGTGCGGGTCAGGTCGCGGCGCAACGCGTCGTGCAGGATTGCCATCATCCGCGTGTCGGCCGGACCGTTCGGATCGAGTGCCATGACGTCGCCTCCGTTTCGAGGAGCACCTTCGTGTGGTCGAGATCGTGGTTCAGGACTGTTGGCGCAGGATCATCTCCCCGAGGGTGATGTCGTATTCGCCTGTCGCGTCGTCGAATCCGACGCTGTAGACGGTGGGATAGTAGGCGGTGTGCTGGTATTCCTGCGGCTGCTTGATGGGCTCACGGATCGACGATTTCGTCTGCAGCCACGCTCGGGTCATCATCGGTTCCATGAAGGTGTAGTTCCCGTCCCAGGACCCGTTGATGAACGTCTGGGTGAAGTCGTAGACGCCCGGGATCATGCCGGCGGTCGCATCCAACCAGTGCACTCCCATGAAGGGCACTGCCAGTTCGGATGCCAGCGGCCCGGGCGGGGCGATGTAGTCCCGCGGAATGTACTTGGCGTCCGGAAAACGGGCGGCCCGGTCCGCATAATCGGGTGCGCTCGGATCGATCCCCTGCACGGCTGCCATGTCGCTGATGTAGAAGTGCATGTCGAAATGCGGTTTGCCGAAAAGGATTTCCGGTTCGTGTCCGTGCGGGTTCCAATTGAGCATGACGTGGTCGAACACCGTCGCCGACGCCTGTTCGGGCAGGTCCAGCATGAACATCTCGCCGTTCTCGGGCAGCCCGTCCAGCGCGGTCGCCGACATCCGGATACCGACCGCGACCGGATCACCATTCGTGTCCACGGTGGCGTACGTCCGCGCCGCCCCATCGCCGACCCGCTCGGAGGCACTGAAGTACGTGCGACTGTCCTCCCGTTCGGCTGCGGCAGCGCTGCACCCGGCCATCGTCACGCAGGCCGCGAGCGCCAGACTCACGGAGCGGAGCACTCGATGATGTCGCATGATGTGGCCCCTCTTGCATCGGTGTTCGGAAGTCACACGCCGCGTGCCACCCCGGCGCTCGCCTGTTCCGGCGTGCGCGATTCGCGACCCGACCGCGATTGCTGCGCGTCCTGTGTCGGCGTGATGTGCGATTACTGCCAGTGTGGGCCCGGGACCGGACCGGAAACCATCCCACACACGGGGGATATGCGGACCGCGGCCTGCCGGCGCATACGGTCTTCACGGCCCCGGAACTCCCCCGCGCGACGTGTCATCGAGTTCCTTCCGAACCGCTTGCCGGTTGCCCCTTTGGGCACAAAAGTCGGCAATCACGGACCGCATCCCGCGTGCGAAACTGAAGCGGTGAACAGCTCGCCTGTTCGGAGCGGGGTGACCCGCTCTGGGACGTCTATCGAAGCGACCCGCTGGGGCCGCCCGCCGAGACGACGCGGTCGCGCAGCGGCGGTCATCATGTGCGCCATCGCGATCGCCGCGGCCGGATGCTCCAAGTCGCCGGAAGACGAGGCCAATGCGGTCCTTCTCGAGGCAGCTTCGTCGAGCGGATCCTCGCCGTGGACCGAATCCGTTGCGACCACGACCGGCGCTACCGAACGAGCCGATCAAGTAGCGATGAGCAGCACAACCGTCTCCGGCGACGAAGCCGGGCTTTACGGTGGATCGCTGGACGATTCCGTCTGCGACCGGGACAAACTGTCGAACTTCCTGGAAGCGAATCCGGCTAAGGACCGCGCCTTCAAGTCCGTAGTTCAGGCCGATGACGTGCGCTCCTACGTGAACGCTCTATCGCCGGTGGTTCTGACCCACGACACCCGAGTAACCAACTACGGATTCGAGAACGATGCGGCGGCACCATTTCAATCCGTTCTGCAAACAGGAACCGCAGTGATGATCGACAACCGGGGACTTCCGCGGGTGCGCTGCGCGTCCGGCAGCCCACTCACTCCGCCGATCGAGACCAACGCGGGTTACACCGGTCCGCGGTGGAACAACTTCGTGGAGAACCAGGTAGTCAACGTCGATCCCGCGTCGACGCCGATGCACTCGGTCGAACTTGCGTCACTCGACGGCTCCGACACCGCGACCAGGATGACGATCGGGGCTCCCAAACCCCTCGAAACGGTACCCCCGGGCGCCGGAGAACCGCCCGCGAGTGGCGAACACGGCGGCAAACCCCCACCCCCGAGCGGCGAGCCAATTCCCAAACCCGGGGTCACCAGTGGGGGCGAGACCACCGGCGGCGGAGTCACCACCCGCGAGGGCGGAGTCACCACCGGCGGGGGCGGAGTCACCACCGGCGGGGGCGAAGTCACCACCGGCGGGGGAGTCACCACCGGCGGGGGAGTCACCACCGGCGGGGGCGAAGTCACCACCGGCGGGGGCGAGGTGCCGGGGAACCTGAAACCCAACGGAGGAACGGGGAACCCGGTCGAACCTATCGAACCAACTACTGCCGAGAAGGTTCCCGGTGTGACCCCGCCGGATACGGCGACTCCACCGACGGAGTAACCGCAAGGAAGCGCCCGGAGACGGGCTGACTGCAGCGGAGGACACCATGTCCGACCATCGATCACGGTTCCGCTATCCCGTGCTCGCCGTCCTGACGTTCAGCGCCACGTTCGCCGCCGCGGGTGTGACGACGGCCCAGCCCGAGTACACGCCGGAAGTGCAGGCTGCAGCGCTGATCCGCCCGGCTGTCGTGTACATCGAATCGGGGGCCGACTCAAACGGAACAGTAACGCACTGTACGGGTTTCATCGTTACGCCGGACGGCTATATCGGGACCGCCGGCCACTGCATCGACCCCACACGAGGGTCGGGCCTATACGTATCCCTCGCCGGTCAAGCGCGCGACGTACCGCCGACCCCAGCGCGGGTCGTCGACTACAGGCCGCGGGACGCGGGCGACGTCGCCCTCCTCAAGGTCGAGCCGAAGAACGACGATCTGCCCACCGCGCAGCTCTATGAGGACTCCGAGAAGCTGCAGGTGGGCACGCAAGTGCTGTCTGTGGGCTACCCGGGCAGCACCGACCGGGTAACCGACCACAGCCTGGAGCCAACCGCCAAGAGCGGCACCGTGAGCGCCGCCAAGACCGTGGCCACCCAACCCGTCTACGAGATCAGCGCACCCATGTCGGCCGGAATGAGTGGCGGTCCGACGGTCAACCTCGACGGCAACGTCGTCGGTATCAACAGCTTCGCACCCGCCGGAGAGACGCAACCGTTCAACTTCATCGTCCCGGTGCAGGGTTTACTGCAGTTGCTGGCCAGCAACGGTGTCACGCCCAAGCCATCGTCGGCGGACGACGCGTACCGAGATGGCCTGAGCAAGTTCTACGACGGGAACTACAGCGGCGCAATCAAGAACTTCGATTCGACGATGGAGAAGTCCCAGTCCTACCTTCCACAGGCTGCCGCAATGCGTCGCGACTCGGTGAAGCTGCGCGACCAGTACGGCGACAGTGGATCGGCGACCATGAAGCCGTGGATGTGGATGGTCGCGGGACTCGTCGTGGCAGGTCTTGTGGCGGCGGGCGTGGTGTTCTTCATCCGAAGTCGTCAGGGAGGCGGCGGAGGGACGGCCCCGGCCGGGGGTTCTGGGACCGCGCCGGCGCCGCAGAATATGGCAGCGCCGCAGGCGCCGCCGCAGGCACCACCGCAGGCACCGCCGCCTGCCGATCGCCCGTCGGGCTCCTCGCCGCCATCCGGAGCGGCTGCCACCTGCACCAACTGCGGCTTCGGACTCGAGGCCGGCCAACGCTTCTGCCCGCGCTGCGGCAAACCTCAGGGCTGACCACTGCACGAAGTCCCGCTCGTTGAGTGCCCGTTGAGCCGGAGCGGATTGCCCGTTGAGCCGTTGTTGAGTTCCCTGCGGATAGTTGACTGTGTAGTCGACCACGCCGGAGGGTGTCATGCAGCGGCGCATTGCAACATACGTCTACGCCAACGATCCGATCCTGCAGGCGGGCGTGATGAGTCAGTTGCGCCAGCGTCCGGAGATCTGGCTCGTCGACGATGCCGATCTCGACGATGCGGAGATCGCTGTGGTCGCGGCCGACACCCTCGACGACGAGGTGACCCGGACTCTGCGTGCGTTGCAACGTGGCGGGGTGCCGCAGACTATGCTGGTGCTCGGGACCATCGAGGGCAACACCGTCGTCACCGCGGCCGAGATCGGCGTGCGCGGCCTCGTCCGGCGCTCCGAAGCATCACCGGAAACGCTGGTGCACACCATTGCTCGCGTCGCTTCGGGCGAGGGAATCGTTCCCTCCGATCTCCTCGCCGTCCTCCTCGGCCAGGTGGGCCGACTGCAACGTCAGGTGCTGGCACCGCGGGGACTGCAGTTCTCCGGCCTGTCCGAGCGAGAAGTCGAGGTTCTGCGACTCGTGGCGGAAGGCCAGGACACCGCGGAGATCGCGCGGACGCTCAACTACAGCGAGCGGACCGTCAAGAACGTCCTGCACGACGTGACCACCCGCCTGCAACTCCGCAATCGCTCGCATGCCGTCGCCTACGCGATGCGGGAGGGCCTCATCTAATCGACTGCTGCCCGAAAGGGCAGGGTGTCAAGGTCGTTCGGGCTCCTTCCGTCTCCCCCGACGGTTCGCGAACGAGGGTTATCAGCCGCCGACGACGGTGACACCGTTGGACTGGTGATACCCGAGGTCGACCGCGCTCTGCGGTCGCTGATCGAGCGGGATGCACTCGACGGCGCGGACGTCGAGGTGGCCTTCGACGCGCCGACCAAGGAATGGGTCGCCAAGCGCACCGGCCCGTCAATCGACGTCTTCCTGTACGACATTCGCGAGGACCTGCGCCGCCGCGAACGCGGGCTGGTCAACGAATACGACGGGAGTCGCGTTGTCGCCCGCCATCTCCCACCGCGCCACTTCAAACTCTCCTACCTGGTGGCCGCCTGGACGCAGCGTCCCGAGGACGAGCACGGGCTGCTCGCGGCGCTGTTGTCCTGCTTCCTCCGGCACGACTCGATCCCGCCGGAACTGTTGAGCGGCTCGCTCGCCGACCTCGGGCTGCCGGTCCCGGTCGGTGTCGCGCTGCCTCCGCCGGAGGACCGTTCGTTCGCCGACGTGTGGACCGCGTTGGGCGGTGAGCTGCGACCGTCGCTGGACATCGTGGTCACCATGCCGGTGGACACCGGTCAGGAATACACGGCCGGGCCGCCGGTGACCTCCCCCACCACGCTGGCCGTCGCCGAGCACGACGGGTCCGAGATCCTCGAGGTGCGCCACGGCCGTCCGCGATCAGGTGCCGGTGAGTCGTGAACGGCGCGGCGGGCGTCGGCTATCTGCTCGACCGGGCTCGACTGGTCGAGAACAGGATTCGCACGCTGGTCGCGCATCGCCGGATACACGACCCCGCACCCGACGACCCGTTTCGGGGGCTCTACCTGAGCGAGGCCGTGGTCGACAGCCTGCTGGGCGACACACCCGATCCGCCCGCCCCGGACGTCGACACCCGATGCGACGTGGAACGCTCCGCCGACGCCGCGGAGGCGCGCGGCGCGGCCATCCGACTGCGTCGCCTGGCCAGGGCCGCGACCCTCTCCCCTGCCGACGTCGAGCTGTTGGTGGCCTGTCTGTTGCCCGATCTGGACCCCCGTTTCGAACGCCTCTACGGCTACCTCAACGACGACGTCAGCCGGCGGCGGGCCACGGTGGCGCTGGCGCTCGAACTGGCGGACCTGTCTCTGCTCGCGGCCGAGGCGCGCGCCCGCCTCGCGGCCGGCTCGCCGCTCGTCGAGCACCGCCTCGTCCTCATCGAGGAGACCGACCGTCCGTTCCTCACCCGGGGACTGCGCGTCCCCGACCGCGTCACCGCGCACCTGCTCGGCGACAACCTCACCGATCCGGTCCTCCGCGACGTGCTCACCGACCCCATCGGATTCGACACGCCGTGGTCCACCCCGGCCGCGGTGGCGATCGACCGTCGGCAGCCCCTGACCTACCTGCGGGAGGTGTCGGGCGGCGTCGGGGTCGCCACCGCCGTCGCCGCGTTCGCCCGGCTCGGCCGGCCGGCGCTGTGTGCCGACGCGACCCGGCTCGTCGAGCTGCCGGACCTGTCCGAGGTCGCGGGCGTCCTCTGCCGCGAGGCGCTACTCACCGGCTCCGGCCTCATCGTCGGCGGCGTCGGCTCACAGGCGGGAAGCGCGCCCCGCACCGCGGAACTGATCCGGTCGTTGGCGCGGGCCCCCGTGCCGGTGGTCCTCGTCGGGGTCGGCCCCTGGGATCCGCAGTGGACGGTCACGCCGCCGCTGCTCGTCGAGACCGGGCACCTCGCCGTCGACGATCGGGTGCAACTGTGGCGCAGCCTGCTCCGCGGGGCGGGAGAGTCCGTCGACCCCGGCGAGGTGGCCGAGCGGTTCGTGCTGAACCCGGACCAGGTGCACCACGCCATCGGATCCGCCGCCGCCACGGCCCGATCCAGCGACGGCGCGGTGGACCTCGACGCGCTCCGGCGCGGTGCGCGGGCGCAAAACGCGACCGGACTCGAGCGGCTGGCCCGGCGGGTCGAGCCCGATGTCGGCTGGCCCGACCTGGTGCTGCCGCCCGGCCCGCTCGCGCTGCTGCACGAGTTGACCGCGCGGGCCCGACACCGCGACCGGGTGCTGCGGGAATGGCGGATGCGTCCCGGCGGCGCGCGCGGGATCGGGGTGACCGGGCTGTTCGCGGGCGAATCCGGGACCGGGAAGACGATGGCCGCCGAGGTGGTCGCCCACGACCTCGGGTTGGATCTGTACACCGTGAACCTGTCGTCGGTGGTCGACAAGTACGTGGGCGAGACGGAGAAGAACCTGGAACGGATCTTCTCCCAGGCGGCCGGGGTGAACGCGGTGCTGTTGTTCGACGAGGCGGACGCCATCTTCGGCAAGCGCAGCGAGGTCCGCGACGCCCACGACCGCTACGCGAACATCGAGAGCGCCTACCTCCTGCAGCGGATGGAGACGTTCGACGGCATCGCGATCCTGACGACGAACCTGCGCGCCAACCTCGACGAGGCGTTCACCCGCCGCATCGACGTCGTCGTGGACTTCCCCGAACCCGACGAGGCGGCCCGGCTGGCGCTGTGGCAGGTGTGCCTGGCCCCGCCGCTGCCGTGCGAGGACGACCTGGACCTCGCCTACTGTGCCCGCTCGTTTCCACTGTCGGGAGGGAACATTCGCTCGGCGGCGGTGACCGCGGGTTACCGGGCGGCGGAGGGCGGACGTCCCGTGTCGATGGTGGATCTGGTCTCGGCGATCCGGCAGGAGTACCGCAAGCTGGGTCGGCTCGTGCTGGGCCGGGACTTCGCCCCGCACCTGGAGGCGACGGGCTCACCGCTTGGCGAGTAGGCCGCCGATATAGCCGACGATCCCGCCCGCCACGACCAGAACTGCCCCTTGCATCGGTGCGCTGACGATGCCCGTCGCGACGCCCATGGCGACGAAGTATCCGACCATCGCCGCGATCAGCAGCACCCCAGAGACGCGAGTGAGCTTGCCGTCCCTGCCGGTGACCCCGAACATCATGAGACCGGCGAGAACGAGCACCGCGAGCCGGGCCGCCGGTTGGGAATACTCCACCACGTCCTGGGTCTGTCCGACGCTCTCCTTGGTCTGCCCCGCGCCGTACGGGTTGCGTTGCACCAGATTCAGGAGCAGATCGATGTAGTAGTCGGGGAACGCCGTCATCCACGGCAGGAACACCCCGATGACGGCGAGCAGTCCGCCCAGCAGGGTGAGCAGGATCCGGGCGATCGGCTTCCAGTCCGGTGTGGACTGGACGAACATCCCTTGTGTCGAGACAGATTCGCGACCGTCCGACGCCTCCACCCGGAGCTCGCGGCGCGCGTCGGCCCCGCCCTCCGGTCGGTCGGCGTTCACGTCCATCCGACCCCACGAGTAGTGACCGGGTTGGATCTCGAATCGGTTCGGGTCGAACCGGACCCGGACCGCGTTCTCCGGGTCCGAACCGGTCAACGTGACATGCAGCCAGTCGGCGCCGCGACTGTTGTCGACCACCACCCGGTACCGGCCGGACCGGCCGTGGGTGTGCACCTCCTCGGGTTCCAGCCGGATGGTCGCGGTCGTGATCGGCGCCGGGGACGTCATCTGGACGAAGGTCCCGGTCGCCTCGGTCTCCGAATCCGATTCGGAATCCGCCTCCACCGCGACCACGCTGAAGGGGTGACTGGCCTCCTCCCCGGGCGGAGGCATCCGGGAGGAGACGGTGAACCGAACGGTCTCGGTGGCACCGGCGCGCACCGGAATCCGTTGCATCGGAAACGTGAAGCGCACCGCCCCCTCCGGGTCGCGCCCCTCGAGTGTGACGTCCCGGTCCCGGGTTCCCCGGCGGTTGTCCGCGACCAGATTCAGGTCGGCCATGGCGCAGTCGCGCACGCGCAGTGTGCTCGGCTCCAGGCGCATCTGCAGTGGGATCTCGACCGGGGCCTCGGACCGCTCCTGGTTGACCGTCACGGTCGTCTCCACCGGGTCCTCGCCGCCCGTCGCGGTGATCGTGAGCGGTCGGCTGACGGCCTCCCCGTGGTCGAGTTCCGGGACCGTGAACCGCAGTGACACTTCGGCGGAACCGAACTCGGGGACCTCGATCGCGGACGGTGTGAAGTCGAAGCGCACGACCCCTTCCGGGTCGGAACCGGTCACCTCCAGTCGCTGCGGGTAGTTGCTGCCCGTGTTGTCGATGGCGACCTGTGCGGCACCTTCGGTCACGTCGTCGAGGCGCACGAGCGTCGGCCGTGCCCCCACCGTCACCGGGCCGCCCACCCGCGGCACCGTCAGCGTGATCGAGGCGGTGCCGGTCTTCGACGGGTCCGTCTGCGACCGGACTTTCAGCGAGACCGGCACGTTCTGCGCGGCCACCTGCGCGCCGGACGCGCGCGTGAACTCGAGGGCGATCGTGTCGTCCCGGTTCGGGTAGAGGCTGATCTCCTCGTGTGTCAGTTCCAGCCAGGCCGGTGGACCGGCCATCTCGACCTTGAAGCCGTCGACGATGGACGAGGCGTTGAAGATCCGCACCTGCACACGCGCGCCGGTGTCGGGATCGAGTACAGCGTCGCCCGAGAGCACCTCGACGTGCGGCGCCGACACCCGCGCATCGTCCTTCTTGGCGGACCCCTTCGATGCCGGGGCGTCGCCGGATTCCGACGACGCGCCCGCTTTCAGACCGAGGAAGTAGTCGCACAGGACACAGAACTGCGCACCTGGCGCGTTGACCGCGCCGCATTGACCGCACACAACGTCACTCATGGGTTCCCCGCAAGGACGGCACTCGACTCTCTCGAGCGTATACCCCATGCGCCAGTATCCATCCGCGCCTGCAACCCACCGTGCGGTCTCCGGCGGGCCGCCCGATCGGGCAGGGCAGCTTGCCCGATCGGGCAGGGCGACAAGGACTGTCGAGGACGGAGCGGTGGTGACAGACTTGGAGGTGCGCCCTCGAGCAAAGGAACTGCGCCATGCGCGAACACCGATTCGACAACGACGAGGCGGCGCTGCGCCCGAAATCGGCTCGCCTCGACGAAACCTCGACGTCGCGACCGATCGGATCCGCTGCCGCTCAGGGCCGCCCGGACGTTCTCGGCCCCGAAGGACTGTCGGAGCTGCAGCGTGCCGCGGGCAACGCCGGCGTCAACACGCTCGTCGACGACGAGCCCTCCCCCGTGCACGATGCCATCGCCGGAGGTGGTCGGCCGCTGGATCCGGATGTCCGCTCGGACATGGAATCCCGCCTCGGACACGACTTCGGCGACGTCCGCGTTCACGACGACGCGGCCGCCAACCGGTCGGCCGGTGCGGTGCACGCCCACGCCTACACGGTCGGGTCGAATGTGGTTTTCCAGCGCGACATGTACAACCCCGGATCCGCCGACGGTCGGGTGATGCTCGCACACGAACTGACGCATGTCGTGCAGCAGCGGAGCGGAGCGGTGGACGGGGCGCCGGCGCCTGGTGGCATCAGCGTCTCCGATCCTTCGGACCGGTTCGAGCGGGAGGCGGCCGCCAACGCGGAACGCGTCGCGGGATCTGCTGATTCCGTTCAACGCGACGAGGTAGAGGAGGAGCCTGAAGAACCATCGATACAGGGCACGTTTCCTGCAACACGGACTAAAACAGAGTCCGGGTGATTGAGCGCAAAGCATTCGGAACACGTATCCGCAGTCACTGCGGCACACCGCCAATTACCCGCTCATACGTGTCCCTACGCGTATGCACTTAGATTCAGCGAACCATGCCTGAGATGAGGAATGTCGTTGCTTCAATCAATTCGAACCCGTGCCCCCTGGATCCGGACGTCGAGTATGAATACGCCACATCACGAGACGGCACTCGAGAATTCGGTTGGGCTACTGCATATGCAAAGAGTGGCCGGCAATCGTGCCGTCCGACAATTGGTGAGTGCCCAATGCTGTGGTGGCGAACACCAGCCAGGCTGCGGGTGTGAACAGGACGGCGTCGTCACCTACGACATTCAGGCCCACATGCCGTCCCTCCCCACGCTGGCAGTTCAACGTGTGCCATCGAGCTACGACGCCAAGGAGCAGAAGAAACTGATCGGAGAGGGCATCCGAGACAAGGACATTGGAAAGATCAAGAGCATCGACGACAGCGCATTTGTCCACGCGGACGACACCCAGTGCATCGACATGATCCTGATACTGCTCAACCAGGGTTGGGTCGGCCCGCGTGACGAGAACGCGATGTATTCCATCTGGAAGAGCCGCGGAAGGGCGGTGATAGCGCTGGCCTCGAAGTACGCCTACGTCTGGAACATGTGCCTACAGCGCGGTGTCACAACGATTTGGGACATCCCGGATCTGACGCCGGTGAAGCACGAGTTCAAACAGGCTGTCTCTACGAAAGCGCGCAGCTATCTAGACATCAACAAGAAGACCGTGGAGACGGAAAGGAAGCGCTACGGACTCGACAGCCCTAGTACAGCCCCGACTTCGGATCAAGGGCGCGCCCGCGAGGACCTGATGGTAGCTGCTGGCACAATCAAGAAGGCCAAGGCCGCCGTCGCGGCGTTGGACGGAATGCCAATCGGGTTCGACGGACCGGTCAATAGAGATCCACGTGGTCGGTCGGAGAAGTGTGTCGGCCCGTTCGATCCGGCGAATCCACCGGCCCTCGAATCCGGAAGTATCTGCCGTCCCGCTTCACCTTCCCAGAACCTTCCCACTTGGAACGAAACCAAGAAGAACTACGACCGTGTTCAGGCGATAGTCGATCACTTCGCCAAGCTATACCCGGCACTGGTCGCGCTCCGGGACGACACCCAACTCGACGCGGTAGCCAAGCTCGGCGTGTCTTCGGAACTTCCCGCCGAGCAACTTTCCGCCATGAACGTTATCGATCAGGCACTGGCAAACACCAAGGACAACATCGATCAGACCTACCCGCTACTCACGGATGCCAAAGTGGAGTTCGCCCTGGAACTGCAGCCAATCCATCAGCAACTGTTCCGCGAAGATCCAAATTGGAAAGAGCCGTTCAGGAAACTCATCGCGGAACGTGCAATTGAGGAGCACAACAACGTCCAGTTCTGGAACACAATGGGAGTTGCGGCCGCGGGAATGGCACTGATCGTCGTTGCAGAGATCACCACGGGGGGGCTAGCAACGTTCTTCCTCGCTGCAGCAGCGGCGGGCAGTTCCGCACAGGCGGCCGCCAGCTGGGACAAGTACCTCACGCTCAAGGCCGCCTCCGAGTCTCATCTGTCCGAGGAGACTAATCTGGTGCGACGGGACCAAGTCAGTGCACAGCTGATCGAGGCGACTCTGGACACCGTAATGGCATTCCTCGATGTGTACAGCGCGGTTCGAGGCGGAGCCACCGCCCTAGCGAAATCCCAGGCGGCCGAGGCACGCTTCGGCGAGTTGTTGGGAAAGGAAGCCCGAGTCGTTGCCGCCCAAGCCAAATCAGCGAAGGTGGAGTTAGCAGCTGGACACGAGATCGTCACCACGGAGCGGGGTATCGAGCGGTGCAGCACGGAACCGTGTCCGCTGATCGGCGCATTTTGGGAGAACACTCTCGAGCGAAATCCTCAGGTCAGGCTGCGACTGGACGATGCGGCCGCCAAGGCCCGCACCGACCCGGTGTACGCGGTTCGCAACGCAGCCTCGGCCGATATGTCCCTGCAGAGCATCACGGAGTTCGAACTTGAGCAGTGGGCGGCCACACTCCCCCAAATGGTAACCCGCGAGCGCGCAAAATTCACCGATCTCAAGCGGCTTCCCGAACATCGGGCGGACCTCGCCAACAAACCGTTGACCCCAGCCGACATTGACACGATCAACAGGAACATTGCCGAGATGAAAGCTGACGGCAGGCTCCCACAGCATTACGTGTACACGCCGCCAAGCGCTCCGGGGGCTGTGATCCCCCGGGACGTTTACACAAGGGCCTCCGAGATCATCGGCACACGACTCAGCGACGACAGTGCTGTCGCTGCGTGTTGGCGGGCCGCGGCGGAGCATGCGCTCAAGGGCGAGAAGCTAACCGCAGACAACTATGCGCCCGTTTACAAGTCGGCGCAGAAGAAGTTCTGGGAGTTGATTGGAGCCGACGAACATGCGGCTGCAAAGAAGTTCTTCACTGACCGCGGGTTCATCGTCAACGGGAAACGATCGGCATACCTCAACGTCGAGGGCCTGCACTCACAGGAGATCAGTGTCGGATTGGACCATATGCTGCCCAAAGCATCAGACGACAACTGGGTTCACGCGCTCAACCCGGAGCAACTCCAGACGCTGATCCAGGCAGACAACACCAAACTCAGCCACCTGGAGAAGTCCAACCCCTCATTGCGGCGCTGATACTCTGCGCTCGTGGCGAATCGCCACGTGGCAGCCTCATGACCACGTCTCGTCCGCTCACGTTTGGCACGTGGGTCAAACCCGACCGCCGCTCGCAGCAAACCTTTACCCCGCGCTGCAAAAGCGCCGATACAGTTCATCTCGGTCAGCCGAGGCAGGCCCGGCAACACCGACCGGTACGGCATCGGCGATCTCGTGCCCATCGTCCCTCGTCGATTCCATGGCACGCCATCTACCCATCCAAGTACGGCAGGCAGTACCGTCGAACTCAGACTCCGGGAGAGTTCGTGCCCAAAGGGGCACGGAAACGTGGCCACCCCGACGCCCACTCGCGACTGCCCCTCACGATTCGAGCCACGAAGAATTGACGTCATCGCGTCCCGCGTCCAGGAGGCAACCATGCCGACCTACCTGTCCCCCGGGGTCTATGTCGAGGAAGTCGACTCCGGTTCCCGTCCGATCGAGGGCGTCGGCACGGCGGTGGCCGCGTTCGTCGGCCTCACCGAATCCGGCCCGTTCAACAAGCCGACGCTCGTCACCAATTGGACCCAATTCACCAGTACCTTCGGCGGATTCGTCGACGGTGCTGCGCTCGCCCGCTCGGTGTTCGGATACTTCCAGAACGGTGGCGGAATGTGTTACGTCGTCCGCATCGGCGTCGACTACGACACCGCGAACGACAACCCCACACCGAAGGACGTGGAAAGCTCTCCACCACAGGGTGTTCTGGGCAATCTTCGGGTGATGGCACTCGATCCTGCCGCACCGAGCGGCAGCCTCGACGTCGAGGCCGCCGCGGCCGACGGCGACGCCCCGGAAGGGTCCTTCAAGCTCGTGGTGCGGCGCGGCGGCGAAGTGGTCGAGGAACACAACGGCCTCACCGCCGGACGCGGCAAGACCGGCGCCCAGACCCTCGTCAACGCGACTTCCAAGGTGATCCGCCTCGAGGCGGTCACCGGCAAGACCGTCGAGGACACGAAGCCCGGAATGACCACGGCACTCGAGGCACCGCCCCCACCCGCCGCAAAAGTCCCGGCCCGACTCTCGGGCGACGACTACGTCGGCGACGTCGCCGACCGCAGCGGGTTCTCCGGACTCGAGGCGGTCGACGAGGTCACCATGGTGTGCATCCCCGACCTGATGACCGCCTACCAGCAGGGCGCCATCGACCTCGACACCGTGCAGTCCGTCCAGCAGTCGATGATCGCGCACTGCGAGCAGATGGGCGATCGGATGGCGATCCTCGACCCGCCACCCGGCCTCAACGCCCAACAGGTCAAGGAGTGGCGCGTCGACAAGGCCGCCTACGACTCGAAATACGCTGCGCTGTACTGGCCGTGGATTGGGAACGGCAACGGCGAGTACCTGCCGCCGTCGGGCTACATCGCCGGCATCTGGGGCCGCAACGACGACACACGGGGTGTGCACAAGGCGCCGGCCAACGAGGTGGTGCGTGGCGCGGTCAGCCTGGAAACCCAGATCACCCGACACGAACACGACCTGCTGAACCCATGGGGCATCAACTGCATTCGTTCCTTCCCGGGACGCGGAATCCGGGTATGGGGTGCCCGCACCCTCTCCTCCGACCCGGCCTGGCGGTACCTGAACATCCGCCGGCTGTTCAACTACCTGGAGGAGTCGATCCTCGGCGGAACCAGCTGGGTGGTGTTCGAACCGAACGACCAGGCCCTGTGGGCGAAGCTGCGGCGCACCATCGGCGCCTTCCTGGTCAACGAGTGGCGGCGGGGCGCCCTCTTCGGCACCACCCCGGACGAGGCCTTCTTCGTCAAGTGCGACGACGAGACCAACCCGGCGGAAGGCATCGATGCCGGTGAGGTCGTCTGCCAGATCGGGGTCGCCCCGGTGAAGCCCGCCGAGTTCGTCATCTTCCGGCTCTCCCAGTTCTCGGGCGGCACCAGCCTGGTCGCCGAATGATCCTATCGAACGAAAGTGAGGTGCTCCCATGGCTCTTCCCGAATTCGACAGCTCCGTCGGCCACTCGTTCGGGCTGGAGTTCGACGGCATCCAGATCAAGTCCATCACCGAGGTCACCGGCCTGAAGATGGAGCAGGACGTGATCGAGTACAAGTCGAACTCGGCCGCGGACGGCAAGTATCTGGTCAAGAAACTACCCGGGCGGTGGAAGGCCGGCGAGGTCACGCTCACCCGCCCGCTCACCGAGGACAACAGTTTCGACAAGTGGGTCAAGGACTCTCAACTCGGGAAGATGGGAGACGTCCGCAAGGGCGGCGCGATCGTGGTCTACGACTACGAAGGCAGCGCCGTCAAGCGCTACAAGGTGACCAACGCGTGGCCCAAGAGCCTCGAGGTGAATTCCCTCAAGGCCGGCGACACCAGTGTGCTGACCGAGAAGCTGGTTCTCACCTACGAGCGCTGCGAGGTCGAGGGTGCGTAGGACCAACGCGGCCGCGGTGGCGGACGGCCCCCACGGCGACGTCCGGGGTGCCGCCGCCGACCCGCCCCCGGAGCGCCTGCAGACCGAGTTCTCGTTCGTGCTTCCCCGCGGCTACGTAGACGCCGACGGCACCGTGCACCGCGAGGGGACGATGCGCCTCGCGACCGCGCGCGACGAACTCGTCACGCAACGCGACGACCGGGTCCGCGAGAACCCGACCTACCTGACAGTGGTGTTGATCGCACGGGTGGTGACACGACTCGGCGACATCGACGATGTCCATGCGGGCATCGTGGAATCGTTGTTCGCCTCGGATCTGGCCTTCCTGCAGGACCTGTACCGGCAGGTGAACCAGGAGGGGCACACCCTGGCCGGCGTCGCCTGCCCGTCGTGCCACCACGAGTTCACCGTCGACCTCTCGGGTGGGCGCCTGGGGGAATCGTGACGTACGGGACCGACCGTCTCTACGAGGAGCTCTCGTACGTCGCGCTGCACTTCCACTGGTCGCGTGACGAACTGCTCGACCTCGAACACCACGAGCGCCTGCGCTACGTGGCGACCATCCGGCAGCTCACTGCCGACGACACTGCGGGGAGGTGAGAGCGGTGCGGTGGTGGCCGTGGCGAACACAAAGGTCCCCGGAGGCCCCCGCACCTGTGCGGGCGCCGGATCCGCAGTGGCACAGGATCCGCCCGCTCGCTCCCGTCATCTCGCGCATCCCGACCAGTGCGAGATTCGGCTCGTTCACCGCTGGGTTGTGCGTCGCGGCCGATCCGAGTGTCACCGGATCCCTGTCCCCCACCGTGGATCTCGCCCGGCCGCTCAGCCGACTCTTCGCCGGGGAACCGCCCCCGAGGCAGCGTCCCGGCCCAGTAACACCGACCCCCCGGACGCAAACCTTCGTCCAGAGACACAGCGGCGCAGCCATTCTCGGTTCCGCACCACCGGACATCACGACGGATCCCGGGCCCCCGACCGGACCCGGGGCGTCCGACCGGCCGATGATGACCGTGGCGCCGACCCCGGAACCGCGCCGACGTCTCCCTGTGTCCCGCGCGACCGCGATCGACCCCGACGCGTCCGCGACCGCCCCCGCACCGGTCGACGTCCCCGACACGGTCGATGCCCCCCAGGTGCAGATGGATCCGATGGACCCCGAGCCGTCTGCACCGAGCGACGGTTCGGGGACCGATACCCTCACCGAATCCGCGGCCGCCACACCCGAACCAGCGCCCCGGCCTCCTGCTCCCTCGCCATCCGCACCCGAGGTGCCCCCGTCCACACCGGACACATCCCGCGGCGCGCTGGATACGCCGACGCCGGTCCGCCCGATTCCCGGTCTTCGTGGCTGGGCCCCGCCGGTCGCCACACCGTCGGCACCGTCAGTACAGACGGCCACTGCGGCACGGACGGCACGCGGTCCCGCGCGACCTGCAACGGCCGCTCAGCGAGCACCCGAGCCTGGACCACCGTCCACGTCCCCTCAGACGGCACCCGAACCCGGGCCACCCGTGACGGCACACCACTCCGAGCTTCGACCGATGCCCCACGCGCCCACGCCTCGTCCGACCGGCTCGGAACGGGCACGACCAACCGCTGCAGGAAGCCCATCGACAGGGACTCCGCCAACCGGTGCCGCACTCCCGCCCGCGCCCAGCAATCACGAAATCGGGACGCCGACCCACCCCGGCACGAACGCGCCGGTCCCGCTCCAACGCGTACAGCAACAGAGTGCCGACCCGATCGAGGTGCGCGCCAACCGCGCCAACCACTCCGCACCGGCACAACGCCTGCCCGACGATTCGACTGGAACCGTGGACGGCGCGGACTCGCCCACAGCACGCCCCGCGCCGCCGGCGCCGACGCCGCTCGTGGCGGCCTTCCGCCTTCCCGCGCACGCCGAGGCGCCCGTAGCGAACGAGGTCGGCCCACCCCACCGGGACGACCGGGTGGGGCAAGACTCGTCCAGTCCGCCCCGTCCCGCAGCCTCCACCGCCCGCAGCGACGGAAGCAACAGCAGGGCCGACACGACGGGCTACGCCGACCCTGCGGGAATGCCCTCTGCGCCCACCGTCTCCCGCAGCCCTGCGGGACCACCGTCCACCGCCATCACCTCCCGTGGTCCCGTCCCGACCCCGCCCACGCCTGGCGCCCCCACCCCCTCGCGGAACACCGTCGATCGCACAGTTCCACTGCAGCGCAGCGCTGTCCGAGATCGCTCCCAACCACAGCCCGAGGTCGGCCCCGCGTCCGCTGCCGAGCCCGCAACTCGCCCAACCCAGGCACCGACAGACGCCGCCCGCACCACCACGCCGCACGACAGCGACCCCACACCCGCACTCCTCCGCACGGCGGCCCTCCGCACGGCGGCCCCCGCACCGCCCGACACGACCGTGCAGGCCGCCCGCGTCGCCCGGTTCTCCCCGCCGCCCGAACCCGAAGCCCCGTCACCCGGAGCCCCGTCCGGACCCGCCGCCCCGACGGGGCAGCGATCCGGGATCCCGATACGGGTCGCGCGCACAGCCGCGCCCGACCAACTGCCGCGCCCGACCGCGACCGCCCCCGAATCGACCCGCGCCACCGGCGAACCCGTGTCCTTCACCCAGATGTTCGCGGCGATGACCGGCAGCGGCGTCGCGGACGGCCCCGGTCGTCCGGCCGCCACCCCGACGCCGCTGCCGATCCAGCGTGTCCCGCTCCCGCACGACACCCACACGACGGCCCGCTCGCCGGAGCACATTTCACGCGAAGCAGTCACCGCCGAACCGACCCCAACACCTCGGTCGGCGCAGCCGAACCTGTCACGACCACCGCTCCCCGCCGATCCGCCCCGACCGGCCACCTCGACGCCGGCCCCGCTCCAACGAATCGAGGAACCCGACACCCCACCCGAGGCGACGCCGCCCCAGGCCGAAGGGCCCCCCGTAGTGGCCGCCACGCCGGCCCCGAATCCGACGCCGGTGGCCGGGGCGGCGCCGACCGCTGGCAGCGGACCGTCGCTGGACGAACTGGCGCGCCAGTTGTACGAGCCGCTCGCCGCCCGGCTGCGGGCCGAACTCTGGCTGGACCGCGAACGTTCCGGACTGCTCACGGACCGGTGACGCCGACCCGTCACGAAGGGAATTGCCATGGACGACACCGATCCCGCGGTCAGCGTGTGCTTCTCCGTGACGGTCGACTCCTCCCCGCTGGGCAACTTCACCAGCTGTGAGGGCCTGGGCTTGGAGATCGTGCTCGAGCAGCGGGAAGAGGGCGGCAACAACGGGATGGTGTGGCAGTTGCCCACCCGGGTGAAGTTCAGCAACATCAAGCTCTCCCGTCCGGTCGGCAAGGACAGCCACCTGCTGTCCAACTGGGTCAACGACGTCGTCAACGGGTTCGCCCCGACCACCGCGAAGATCGCGGCGATGAACACCGAGGGCAGCGTCGTCGCCGAGTGGTCCCTGTCCGGGGTGGTCCCGGTGCGGTGGACCGGGCCCAGTCTCACCCTCGACAGCCCCAAGGTGGCCACCGAGACGCTGGAGATCGCCCACTGCGGGATCCGTGGGACGGACAGGAGCAAGTCGTGACCGAGGCAGTCGCCATCCGTTCCGACGGCGCCGACACGAAGCCGGGGGCCCGCCCGGGCGCCACGGGCGCGCAGGTGCACGCGAGTCTCGAACTGTACGAGCCGCGGAAGGCGCCGGGCGGCAGCCAGCCCGGCGGCCACCTCGGAAGCATCGACTTCCAGTTCAACCCGAAAGAGGTGACGATCGCGAAGACGGCGAAGTGGGGCAGCAAACCGACGAAGGGCGCCAAGAAGGCCGGCCCACCGGAGTTCCTGGGCTCCGAGCCGTCCAAGCTCAGCCTCGAGATGTTCTTCGATGCGTGGGAGACGCAGGACAACAGCGTGGTGACCCGGGTGGACGCGCTGATGAAGTGCTGTGTACCCACCGAGAACACCAGCGGCACCGCGAAAGCCCTTCCACCACTCGTCATCTTCACCTGGGGCGGGTTGAAGAGCTTCCCCGGCTTCGTGACCCAGGTGAGCGCCAAGTTCACCCGTTTCTCGTCCTCGGGCGTGCCGATCCGCGCGGTGTGCACGGTCAACCTCGAGGAGATGCCCGGCGGCAAGGGTGGGCAGAATCCGTCTTCCCAGTCCGTCGCCGCGCGCTCGACCCACACCATGGTCGCCGGCGACTGCCTCCCACTGCTCGCGCACGCCGAGTACGGCGACGCGGCACTGTGGCGGAATATCGCCGCCTACAACGGGATCGACGACCCGATGCGCATTCCGGACGGGACCGCGGTGATGCTGCCCGCCCGTGACGATCTGACGAGGATGTGGTGACGGTGCCGACGACCGGCGGGTTCCAGATCGCGATCGACGGATCGCCGGTGCCCGAGGACGTCTCCGTCCTCCTGGTGTCCGCGTACGTCGACACCAACCTCCGCGTCCCCGACTCGTTCGTCCTCCGGTTCCGGGACCCGGACCGAACGGTGGTCTCCAAGACCGGCGTCACGATCGGTGCGAAGCTGACGATCACCATCGTCACCGACAGCCACCCCGAGCCGGAACGTCTCGTCGCCGGCGAGGTCACGGCACTCGAGGCCGAACACGAGGCCACCGGCACATTCACCATCCTGCGCGGTTACGACCAGGCGCACCGACTCTTCCGCGGTCGTCACACCGAATCCTTCACCCAGGCCACCGCTTCCGATGCCGCCACCGCCGTCGCGCGCCGCGCGGGTCTGGCCCCCGGGCGGATCACGCCCTCCCCCACCGTCTTCGATCACATCTCCCAGTGCGCGGAGACGGACTGGGAGTTCCTCGACCGTCTCGGCCGGGACATCGGTTTCGAGACCACTGTTCGTGACGACGAGCTCAACTTCGGCCCGCCCGAACGTGCCTCGACCGCACCGGACGGCAAGGCGAAGAATCCCCTGGTGCTGCGGTTCGGGGAGGACCTGGTGCGGCTGCGGTCCGTGCTCACGGCGGCCGGGCAGGTGGCCAGGGTCGAGGCGCGGGGCTGGGACGTGAACACGAAACGGCCGATCGTCGGGACCGCCGACGCCGGAACCCTCAGCGCGGAGATCCCCGGAACCACGCCGGCCGACCTGGCCGCCGCCGTCGGGAACCCGACGTTCACCGGCGTCGCACCCGCCCACCGCACCCAGCCCGAGGCGGACTCCGCCGCGAAGGCCATCGCCGAGCGGATCGGCGGCACCTTCGCGGAGGTCGAGGGCGTCGCGCGCGGCAATCCGAAGGTGCGCGCCAACGCCTGTGTGTCCCTGCAAGATCTGGGAGCACCATTCGACGGCAAGTTCCGGCTCACCACCGCCCGGCACCGCTACGACCCCACGACGGGATACACCACGACCTTCACCGCCTCCGGCAGACACGACCGCGGTCTGCTCGGCCTCGTCGGCGGCGATGCCGTGGCGGGGGCCGGGCACGGTGTGGTCGTCGCACAGGTCACCGATGTGAACGATCCCACCGGCAGCGGCCGCGTCAAGCTCAAGTTCCCGTGGCTGTCCGACGATTACGTCAGCGACTGGGCACGCACCCTCCAACCCGGCGCGGGCCTGGCTCGCGGGACGATGCTGCTACCCGAGGTAGGCGACGAGGTCCTGGTGGCCTTCGAACAGGACACCACTGAACGGCCTTACGTGCTGGGCGGTCTCTACAACGGGGTCGACACCCCGCCGACCGAGGGGATCCCGGTCGTCGACAGCGGTTCCGGCGAGATCAACCGGCGCTCGTTCGTGTCCCGACTGGGGCACCGCATCGACCTGCACGACGCGAAGGGACGCACCGAGGGGATCAGCGTCGGCACCGCCCAGCGCACCTGCTTCCTGGACCTGGACGCGGTCGGAACCACCGTCACCGTCCACAGCGACGGCACCGTGACGGTCGCGGGGGCGAAGGGTGTCACCGTCGACGCCGGGACCTCGCCGCTCACGCTGAAGGGTCACACCGTCTCCGTGCAGGCGACCAACGGGGTGACGGTGGCCGGTGGCACCGGGGCGGTGTCGGTCGACACGAAAGGCCGCGTCGACCTGCGCGGGTCACAGGTCGCCATGCGCGCCAACGCCACCCTTGACGTCCAGGCAGGCGGCCCCTGCACCGTCAAGGGCCTGCCGATCAAGCTGAACTGACCTCGCACGGAGAGGAGGACCGGACATGCCACCAGCGGCACGGGTGGGCGACCCGACCGGCCATCCCGGTGTCATCGGCCCACCCGGCGAACTCACCGTGCTGATCGAGGGCCGCCCGGCCGCCACCGTCGGTACGCCCCATATCTGTTCGTTCCCGCCCCCGGCGGTCCATCCACCGACTCCGCTGCTCCCGCCCGGCTGTCCGACAGTGCTCATCGGCGGGAAACCGGCGGCCCGGGTCGGCGACCTCTCCGGATGCGGAGCGCCGATCATCATGGGCGCCCTGACCGTACTGATCGGAGGCTGACGTGATGTCCGCGGACTTCGTCGGCGCCGGATGGTCCAGTCCGGTACAGATCGACGCCACCGGAGCCTTCGTGTTGGTCACCGGCGCAACCGATGTCGAGCAGGCTATCGAGATCATCCTGCGCACCGCACCGGGTGAGCGGCCGATGCGACCCGAATTCGGCTGTCGGGTGCACGATCACGTGTTCGCACCGACCACGACCGCCACCGCCGCCGCGATCGCGCACGATGTCCGTTCGGCGCTCGAGCAGTGGGAACCGCGCATCGACGTCGAGCACGTGTACGTCGACTTCGACGAGTCCGACCTCGGCGCGTTCTTCGTCGACATCGGCTACCGGATCCACGGCCGCAACGAGGCCCGCAACCTCGTCTTCCCGTTCTACGTCATTCCCGACGAACCCCCGCCCGGCCCGACACCCGAGCAAGGCAGGTGACCACCGTGCTCCCCGCCCCGAACCTCGACGACCGCGGATTCCAGGGACTCGTCGACGACGGCCGCCGGCTGATGCGGTCGCGATTCCCGGAATGGTCCGACCACAATCTGTCCGACCCCGGCATCACGCTCATCGAGGCGTTCGCCGCCATGCTGGACCAGCTGATCTATCGCCTCAACCGGGTACCCGACCGCCACTATCTCAAGTTCCTGGATCTGATCGGCCTGGAGTTGCGGCCCGCGTCGGCGGCCCGGGCGCAGGCGACGTTCTGGCTGTCCGCGCCGCAACCGCAGACGGTGACGGTGCGTGCGGAGGCGGAGGTCAGCACCGATCGCACGGACCTGCAGGAACCCGTGGTGTTCGCCACCCTCGCCGGCCTCGACATCGTGCCCTGCACCCGGAGTCGGGTGGCCGTGTCGGCGGGCGACGCGGATCCGGTCGATCGCACCGTCGATCTCGATCGCGGCGGATTCGACTGCTTCGGGTCGCGGCCGGCGGCCGGGGACTGCCTCCTGGTGGGGCTCTCGTCGGCGGTGCCCTCGTGCGCGGTGCTGCTGCGACTCGAGTGCCGGGTGTCGGGCGTCGGCGTGGATCCCCTCCGCCCACCGCTCGTGTGGGAGGCCTGGACACCCCACGGCTGGGTGGGCTGCGAGGTGGATCGCGACGAGACCGGCGGGTTCAACAAGCCGGGTGACGTCGTGCTCCATCTCCCCTTCGACCATTCCGCGTCCGTGGTCGCGGGCCGGCGCGCGGGCTGGGTCCGGTGCCGGGTGGTCGCGCCGCTCCCCGACCAGCCGATGTACTCGCGCTCACCGCATGTCGATGCGATAGCCGCGATGACGGTCGGCGGAACCGCCCCCATCGCCCACGCTCGCGCGATCCGCGACGAGGTGCTCGGGGTGTCCGACGGCAGTGCTGCGCAGCGTTTTCCGCTCCGTTTCGGCCCCGTCGTGCCCGGCGCCGAGCCGGGGACACTCACCGCGACGGCGGCCGACGGCGCGGTGTCCGAGTGGACCGCGGTCGACGACTTCGCCGAGTCCGGTCCGGAAAGCCCGGTGTTCCACGTCGACGCGGTGTCCGGGGAGATCGCCTTCGGACCGGCCGTCCGCGAGGCGGACGGATCGGTGCGCAACTACGGCGCCGCACCACCCAAAGGCGCCGTGCTGCAGTTGCACTCGTACCGAATCGGCGGTGGCACACGCGGGAACATCGGCGTCGGCCAGATACGGGTGCTCAAGACCTCGGTTCCCTACGTCGCCCGGGTGGAGAACCGGATCGCGGCCGTCGGCGGCGCCCAGGCCGAGACCGTCGAGGAGTTGAAGGCGCGCGGGCCGGTGGTGCTGCGGTCCAGAGGTCGTGCCGTCACGACGGAGGACTTCGAGCAACTCACGCGGGAAGCCGCCCCCGAGATCGCGCGCGTGCACTGTCTCGGTGAGGAATCAGGTCTGGTCCGGGTGCTGGTCGTCCCCCACGTCGCGGACGACGAGGCCGGCCGCGTCCGCATCACGGACCTGGCCCCGCTGCCGGAAACGCTGCGACACATCGCGAAGTTCCTCGACCGGCGCCGGTTGATCGGAACCCGGGTGATCGTCGAACCCCCCGAGTACATCGGGGTGACCGTGGCGGTCGGGCTCACCGCCCTGCCCGGCAGCGACGAAGCGAGCGTCAAGGCGGACGTCTCAAGCCGGCTGTACGCACTGCTGCACCCGCTGCGCGGCGGGCAGGACGGCACGGGGTGGCCGTTCGGCCGCAGCCTGCGGGTGCACGAGGTGAACTCACTGCTGGCATCGGTTCCCGGCGTGGACATGGCCGGTGAGATCACGGTGCACATGTTCCCCACCGATCCGCACACCGGCCAGCGTGGTGACGCGACCGATCGGATCCTGGTGCCCGACAACGGATTGATCTGCTCGTACCGACACTCGGTTCTGGTGCAGTGATGCGCGGGACGGTGGACCGACTGGGCACGCCCCGACCACTCGGGGCGACGCTGCCGGCGCTGTACCTCGACGACCACTACGTCCAGGGCATCTGCGAGGTGGCGGACCGACTGCTGGCTCCTGCCTTCCTCGTCCTCGACTCCTACCATGCGTACCTCGACCCCACCACCACGCCGACGGACGCGCTCGACTGGCTCGCCGGGTGGCTCGGGCTCACTCTCGGCAGCGACGAGACGCCGACTCGCAAGCGCGAACTGGTGCAGGCAGGGGCAGAGTTGCTCCGATGGCGCGGAACCGCGACTGGTGTACGGGACGCTGTGGCCGCGGCCTTCGGGGTCGACGTCGAGGTGGTGGAACCGGGTGGCGCGTCGTGGTCGGACCGACCGTCGTCGACACCGGAGCTGCCGACCCAGGTCGGCGTCACGGTGCGCGTTACCGCCACCGATCCGGCGCACGTGGACATCGCCCGCTTGGATGCCCTGGTCGCGGCCGTCACTCCGGCGCACGTGCCGCACCGGGTGGAGGTCGTCGGTCCGGATTCGTGACGGCTCTTCCCGCCACCTCGGCACGCGCCCGCGAATACTCGCGCCGGGTCTGGTCCGCAGCACACCGGTCGCCGGTGGCCTCGTCGAGCGCGATGAGGAGTTCCCACGGACGGTCCTGGTAGGGGTTGAGCCGGACGGACATTCGCGCCGCCTCCCGCGCATCGTCGCCGTCACCGAGGGCCCGGCAATCCTCCGCGAGCGCGGCGGCCGCTTCCGCCGCCGCCCGGCGCAACCGATCCCGGATCTCCGTGACGAACTCGGCCGGGCCGTCCTCGGGCAGCAGATCGCCGCGATAGAGCTCGAGGGCCTCGCGGCGCATGCGCACCCGATCGACGATCCCGTCCGGCCCGATACCCGAAGCGCCGGCCAGGACTTCCTCGAACGCACTCACGTCGCTCACGGTTCCCCGAGGTAGGTGCAATCCGTAGGCCTCACCGCGACGACGAATGCTCACGCCAGTGCTCCCGAGGAGCGAGCGAATGCTAGAGACCGCGACCTGAAGGCGATGACACGCCACCTCGTGCACGACCCCTGGCCACAACGCCTCCTCGAGCACTTCGCGGTGCACGTGCCGTCCGGAGTGGAGCGCGAGAATGTGCAGGAGCGCAGCGGCTTTCGGACGTATTCGGGACATGTCGACGGGCCGCCCACCTACCTCGAAGCCGAACCCGCCGAAGCAGCGGACGGCAACCCGAGACAGTGTCGGGGTGCCGGCCCGCACGGACGTCGCCCCCTCCCCGAGCAGTTCCGCCAGCCCGAGCACCTCCAGGGTGCGGCGTGCATCCACTTCCGCCGAGGTCGGGACGGCTCCTGCCCCCTGACCCTCCTGCTCCCGCGCGAGAGTGGCCACCGCGTGTGCACCGCGCACCCGTAGCGCGCGGCAGCGCCCGGCCAACTGCGCGAGCGCCCCCGAGTGGCCTTCCCGCTCGCGCGCCTCCAGACACGCGAACACCTGGGCCCACACTTCCCCCACCTCGGCGCCCGCCTGCGCGAACAGCTCGCCGGCATCCGTGAAATCGTTGTGCGCCTGCTCGTCCCGATGCCTGGACCGAACGAGGGCGGTCGACATTCGGAGGATCGCGGCTCCCCAGCGGTCGCCGGAGTGGACGCACTCCCGAACCAACTCGTCGCAGGCTGCGAGTCGCCAGTGCGCCGAGACGGCGAGCGCGGCCTCGTGGAGCCCTCGACACAGCCGGGCGAGCCACGGGAAGCCCGCAAGCTCCGCATCCAGGGAGATTTCGCCGAGCCGATCGGTCGGGTCGCCGGGCGCCCCGAACACGATATCGACGACGGACCCCGCCAACCTGGCGAACAGGCTCGCGACCGGATCGGATTCCTGTTCGGCCGACTCCGCCAACGACTTCCGTGCACCGACCAGATCGCCCATCGACACCGCGACCAGCCCCTCGATCAAACGGGCATGCGCGCCCTCGGTCCGGGAACCGCCCTGAGCGTCGGACGGGGTCGTCCGCAGCGCCGACCGCACAGGCGCACTCCAGTGCTCCGATCCGCCCGTTCGCACGCCCCCACCGCCCGGTCGCCACAACTCGACGAGAGCCCGTTCGCGGCGGCAGACGGTCTGGTACTCGGGATCGTCGCAGAGATCCTGGGCCCGCCGATATGCGTTGCCCGCCTCGGCGAGTGCACCCGTCCGCCCGAGGCGCCGGGCCTCGGCCATCGCCAGCCAGGGATCCTCGCGCAACATGTGAGGAGGAAACGGGAGATCGCCGAGCGCCGAGGCGACCTCGGCGGATTCGTGCACCAGCCGACCGACCGCCACCCAGTTCCCGGCCTTGGCGTGCGCGATCGCCGCGTCCCGATGGTGCTGCGCGGCCTCGAGCAGTCCGGCACTCCGCGCATACCAGGCCCTGGCCTGCGCGATCCCGTACTCCTCGACGAGTTCGGACTCGAGGTGGGTGCGGAGCACCTCGTGGTAGCGGTAGGTCGCCCCGTCGTCGTCGCAGGTGGTGAACAGCTGTCGTCGCTCGAGCAGATCGAGCACCCGGCCGCTCCCGGTCTCCCCCAGCAGGCCGTCGCACAGTGGGCCGGTCAACCGCCCCAGGGTCGCCGTCGTGAGCATGAATCGACGGGTCTTCTCCGGGAGTTCGGCGAGGACGTTGCGGGTCAGGTACGACCGGATCAGCTTGGACCGTCCGCCCAGTTCCTCGACAGCGTGCTCGCGCCCGGCGGGCGTCCGCCCCGTGGTGGCCAGGCGGAAAAGGGTCAGCCCGGCCGCCCACCCCCCGGTACGCCTGGTCAGGGCCGCCGCGGATTTGGGCGCGATCGGCTCCCGGAAGATCTTCGCGAACAGTTCCTCGACCTCCCAGTGGCGGAACCGCAGATCGTCACCGTCGATCTCACGAACCGTCCCGGAGACACGGAGTCGGGGCACATTCAGGTCGGGAGGCCTGCGGCTGCCCATGAGCACCCGCAGCCGTCCCGGACGCAGCGCGACGAATCGCGCCAGGGAGGTGGACGCCTCGCTGGCCTCGATCTCGTGGACGTCGTCGAGGATGAGCAGCGCACTGGGCCCGCGCCATCCGTCGAGACGGCCGAGCAGGTCGGCCATCGTCTCCACGTCGCCGGCCTCGACCCCGGTCACCGGCATCAGTGTGTGCGCGAGGTGCGCGACGAGACCCGCCTCCGCTCGGTCGTCGGAGGCGGCGCGATACCAGCCGACGGGGATTCCACAGCGGTCCGCTACCCACGCGAGCAGGGTGGTCTTCCCGGCCCCGGCAGGTGCGACCACGAGGCCGAGCGAACCCGCAGGCAGCTTGCAGAGCGGGTCCACCAAGCGGCGCCGGATCAGCCCGTGCACCGGTGGGCGCCGCAGCTTCTCCCTCAGTACGATCTGCCCAGTCATCGGAACCGACGGGCCGACTCACTCCGCATTCCGACCACGGCCGGTCGCCCGACTCGGCCGACCGGCCGTGGTCGCAGTCTGTGAAACTGTGTTCGTACCCACCACATTGCTCGTACCCTCGCCCGGCCAAGCGCCGCTGGACCGTCATGCAGTTCGTGGTAGACCCCTCAGGATCATAACGCCGCAGGTGTGCTGCCCGGCTGGCGCGCACAGCCGTCCGTGCCGGTTTCCTCCTACTGTGCACGCACCCGGACGCGGCAAACCGGACGCGCATTCGACGAGCGCACCCACTCCCCCGAAATCCCGCCGCCGCCCGTGAAACACTTCAGTACATGCGCGGAATCATTCTGGCTGGTGGCACGGGCAGCCGGCTGCACCCGATCACGCTGGGCGTGAGCAAGCAGCTGGTGCCCGTCTACGACAAGCCGATGATCTACTACCCGCTCTCGACGCTGATGCTGGCCGGGATCCGCGACATCCTGATCATCACCACCCCCGGCGATGCGGACCAGTTCCGCAATCTGCTGGGCGACGGCTCCCGGTTCGGCATCTCGCTGAGCTACCAGGTGCAGCACGAACCGAACGGTCTCGCTCAGGCGTTCGTGCTGGGCGCGGACCACATCCGTTCGGATTCGGTGGCGCTCGTCCTCGGCGACAACATCTTCTACGGCCCGGGCCTGGGCACCACGCTCACCCGATTCCACGACGTCAAGGGCGGCGCGGTGTTCGGGTACTGGGTGTCGGATCCCGGCGCGTACGGCGTCATCGAGTTCGACGACGCGGGCACCGCGATCTCGCTGCAGGAGAAGCCGGCGGCGCCGCGGTCCAACTACGCGGTGCCGGGGTTGTACTTCTACGACAACGACGTCGTCTCCATCGCGCGGGACCTGACGCCGTCGGCGCGCGGCGAGTACGAGATCACCGACGTCAACCGCACCTATCTCGAGGCCGGACGCCTGCAGGTTGAGGTGCTGCCGCGGGGCACCGCGTGGCTCGACACCGGCACGTTCGATTCGCTGCTCGACGCGTCGAACTACGTGCGCACCATCGAGCAGCGGCAGGGCCTCAAGATCGGCGTTCCGGAGGAGGTGGCGTGGCGGCGCGGCTTCATCTCGGACGACGAACTGCGCGAGCGCGCGCAGCCGCTGGTCAAGTCCGGTTACGGCACGTACCTGCTGGGACTGCTCGACCGCGGCAGAGAATGGTGACATGGATTATCGGGAGTTGAAGGTTCCGGGGGCGTGGGAGATCACGCCCCGACAGTTCGGCGATCACCGCGGGGTGTTCCTCGAATGGTTCAAGGAGCCGGGCTTCACCGGTTTTTCCGCGGCGATCGGCCGGACGCTGGACCTGCAGCAGGCGAACTGCTCGGTGTCCGCCGCCGGTGTGCTGCGCGGCATCCACTTCGCCGACGTCCCACCCGGTCAGGCCAAGTACGTCACGTGCGTCAAGGGCGCGGTCCTCGACGTCGTGGTGGATCTGCGGGTCGGGTCGCCGACGTTCGGGCAGTGGGATTCGGTGCTGCTCGACGACGTCGACCGTCGCGCGCTCTTCGTCTCCGAGGGCCTCGGGCACGCGTTCCTGTCGCTCGAGGACGACTCGACGGTGATCTACCTGTGCTCGGCCGGCTACAACCCCGAGCGCGAGCACGAGGTGAGCCCGCTGGACCCCGGCATCGGCATCGAGTGGCCGGGCGTCGGACGCGACGGCACACCGCTGCAGTGGACGCTGTCCGACAAGGATCTCGCCGCGCCGACACTGCTGCAGGCCCGCGATTCCGGTCTGCTGCCGGTGTACCGGGAGGGAAGCGACTGAACCCATGAGAGCGACGAGGGTGCGCCGCGCCAGTGCTGCCGTTGCAGTGCTCGTGGCCGCAGGCCTCGCGCTCCTGGCCATACCTCTCGAACACGGCACAATCGACGCGTCGCCGCCGGCGACGACGACGTCGGTCGTGGCACCGGCTCCCCCGCCGGCCGTTCCGCTTGCCCCGCAGGAACTCTCGGCCCGCGTCGTTCCCACGATCGTCACCGTCACGACCCACTCGGCGCTCGGTACGACGGCGGGAACCGGAATCGTCCTGCACCCGGCCGATTCCGCGGCGATCGTGCTCACCAACCATCACGTGATCGACGGCGGCACCGACATCGCGGCGACCAGCATGCACGACATGCGCCGGTATCCCGCCGAGGTCGTCGGCTACGACAGCTCCCGCGATCTCGCGGTGCTCCGACTGCCCGGCGGCAACGCCCTGCCGACCGCGGCGCTGGGGTCGGCGCACTCGGCGCGTGTCGGCGATCCGGTGACCGCGATCGGGAACGCGGAGGGCGGCGGGGTGCCGGTGCCGGCACCCGGCGCCGTCACCCGGCTCGGCGTCACGGTCACCACCCGCAACTCCACCGACGGCTCCCGCAATCAGCTGTCGGGGCTGATCGAGGTGGACGCCGACGTCCGGCCCGGCGACTCGGGCGGCCCGCTGGTGAACGCGTTCGGCGAGGTGATCGGGGTCAGCAGCGCCGGGAACGCCGTCGAACGTGACGTGCCGCAGGCGCCCGCGCCGAAGTCGTACGCGATCCCGATCGACTCGGCGATGGAACTGGTGGACCAGGTGCTGACCGGCCGGCCGTCGGACACGGTCCACATCGGCCCCACCCCGATGCTCGGGGTCAGTGTCCGCGACCACCGCGACCCGATGTCGAACGTGCCCGCGGGTGCGGAGGTGACGCTCGTCAGCTTTCGCAGCCCGGCCGAGGTTGCCGGACTCGCACGCGGCGACGTGATCGTCGAATTCGACGGCGTACCCGTCCGCGCCGCCGCCGACCTCACGATCCGGATGAACGCCCTCCACCCGGGCGACCCCGTCCAGCTGCAGTGGATCGACGCCACCGGCGCCCCGCGATCGGGGTCGCTGGTGTTGCAGGAGGGCCCGCCGCGCTGACCGGCGTCAGCCGATGCCGAGCTTGCCGGCCAGGCGCTGCAGGTACGCGCGGACCTCGTCCTCGGAGCTGTCGGGCATCCCGAACAGCGCCTCGCTGACGCCGAGATCCTGCCAGCGGGCCAGCCTCTCGGCATCCGGCTTGCCGGCGAGGACGATGATCTCGGGCTGCCCGGAGCGGCCGGAGTCGGCCCAGATCTTGCGCAGCAGCGTGACGTTGTCCTCGATGTCCTGCTCGATCGGCGTGGTGATCCAGCCGTCGGCCGAGCGCGCGATCCATGCGAACGTCTTCTCCGACGCGCCCGCACCCACGAGGACCGGCGGACGCGGCTGCTGGATCGGCTTGGGCCACGCCCAGCTCGGCCCGAAGCTCACGAACTGCCCGTCGTACGACGCCTCCTCCTGCGTCCACAGCGCCTGCATCGCCTCGAGGTACTCGCGCAGCGCGGTCCGACGCTTCTTGGGGTCGACACCGTGGTCGGCGAGTTCCTCGGCGTTCCAGCCGTAGCCGACGCCGAACGTGACGCGCCCACCCGACAGGTGATCGAGGGACGCGATGGTCTTGGCGAGCGTGATGGGGTCGTGCTCGAGCGGCAGCGCCACCGACGTGCCGAGCCGGATCCGCGATGTCACCGACGCGGCGGTGCCGAGCGCGACCCACGGGTCGAGGGTGCGCATGTAACGGTCGTCGGGCAGGGTCTCGATGCCGGTACCGGGGTGGTTCGACTCGCGATTCACCGGAATGTGCGTGTGTTCGGGCACGTAGAACGCGTCGAAGCCGCATTCCTCCACTGCCTGCGCGGCCGCCGCGGGGGTGATGCCTCGGTCACTGGTGAACAGGCTGATGCCGTAGCGCACGATCTGACTCCTCCGCGTGGTTCGGTTCAGGAAATGTAACCTGTTCCAACCGAAACCGGAAGTGTCTCCAGACAGGTGTCCAGCAGCGTCAGCGGATCTTGAAGATCACCGCGCGCTGGACCACGAAGTTGATGACCGTCGCGGTGCCCTGCGCGATCACGAATGCCAGCGGCACGCGCCACCATTCGTCCGGGAACACGTTGTTCATCACCGCGTTGAGGCCCACCTGCACACCGAAAGTCACGCCGTACAGCACCACGACGGCGACGAAGCGGGCCCGACTCGGCTCGGCCTTGAACGTCCAACGACGATTGATGAGGTACGCGGTGGTGGTGCCGGCGACGAAGCTGATGGCCTTCGCGACGTCACGCTGCAGCCCCAGTGCGAGCATCAGCACGTACAGCCCGAAGTCGACGACAGCGGACAGGCCACCGGTCAGCACGAAGCGCACGATCTGCGTCTTCAGATCCAGCGACTCGTCGGCGATGGACTCGGTGACGGGGATCTCGACCGGCAGCGGGACGTGCGGTTCGTGGGCGTGGGGGGTTCCGGACACGGGAACGAGCGTAGGCGAACCGTACGCGCGGATCCGTGGTGACATCCGGCACAAGCTGTAGACCTCGAGCGCACTCGAGGTTGCATGATCAACTACATGACCGTTTACTCACTGCCCGATCTCCCCTACGACTACGCCGCCCTCGAGCCGCACATCTCCGGCAAGATCATGGAGCTGCACCACGACAAGCACCACGCCGCCTACGT
>NZ_QQAT01000022.1:0-114917 GCF_003350365.1 Rhodococcus sp. AG1013 | reverse complement strand
CGACGAGCCGGTCTACCGTTGGGTGGGCCGCGGCGCGCCGGTCTACACGCAGATGACCGACGAGGACAAGACCGCGCTCGAGGCCGAGTTCGTCGCGTCCGGTCGCCAACGCCTGGTGTAGACGCCCCGTGCTCTAGGACAGTTGACGGGCGCGACACAGCAGCACGGCGCCCTGGTCCTGCCCTGACACGACTATCGCGCGGAAGGTGGGGAACCGCTCGACGAACGGACGTGTTGCCGAAGCGCACGTGACGGTCCGTAGAGTTGCGTGGGGTGTGGCGGCAGAACGGATACTTGAATCTGCCTGGGCAGCACAGTCCTTGGTCCTCGACAATGCGCGGTGGTCCCGGGTCGGGCGGGCATATCTGACGTCGGGAGCGAGTCGATGGTCTTCGTCGATCGCGCGCCTTCCCATGGGGAGTGGCTGACGAATGAGAACCCAGTGAGTGTCGTGTGGCCTGGTCGGGCTGTCCACAAGTACATGCCGGTGGGCACCGGGATCACCGATCATCGGCCCACCACGACATTTTCCAGGCGTGCTCAATGCGCGATGCGAGCACGCGTCAGCCTCTGACGCGTCCGAAATACGCGTCCCGCAGTACCGTGAGGTCGTCGATCGCGCGGGCGTCGGAGTCCATCACGACCCGACCGATGTCCAGCACCGTGACATGATCGGCAACGCTCATCGCTGCCTCGACCGCCTGCTCGACAAGTAGCACAGCCAGCCCCGCCTCCTTGAGGAGGCTCACACGCTCCATCACCTCGTTGACGATGACCGGGGCGAGGCCACCAGACGGTTCGTCGAGCAGCAGCAACGATGGCTCGGCCATGAGCGCTTGTCCGATCGCCAGCATCTGCTGCTGCCCACCCGACATCGAACCGGCGAGCAGCCCGCGCTTATCGCCCAGGATCGGGAAGAGCTCATAGATGCGCGCGACCTGGTCCTTCAACGCGGACCGCCGCATCTTCCGGACATATCCGCCCAGAACGAGGTTCTGCTCGACGGTCTGCCGATGGAAGACCCGCTTGCCTTCCTGGACGTACGCCATGCCGCGGCGAACCCGTTGGTGCGCAGGTACCTTCGAGACTTCGAGGCCGCCGAACTCGACCGACCCCGCAGATATCTTGTTCAGCCCGGAGATAGCCCGCAGGGTGCTGGTCTTGCCCGCACCGTTGCGGCCGAGCAAGGCAGTCACCGTCCCGGGCCACACGTCGAGGGACACGTCCCAGACCACGCGGAGGTCTCCGTACCCGGACTCCAGGTTCCGGACGCTCAGAAGGGGTTTCGCTTCATTCATGAGTCCAGGTCCTTCTTTCGGAGCATCGCAGCGAGTACCGCAGGGGAGGGAGGAACACAGCGCGGAGGGGACGCAGGGCCAAAGACGGGCAGCACCGTCATGACTTCACCTCTTCGGCCAGGGCGGATTCTTCGTCGGCAATCGTGCGCGAGCAGCTCTCCTCGACTGTGACGCCGAGATACTCGCTAAGCACCCGCGGATCGTGCTCGATCTCGGTCGGACTGCCGTCCGCGATGACGGTGCCCTGGGCAAGCACCACGATCCGGTCCGCGAGTTCAAGCACGAGCTGGAAGTTGTGCTCCACCAACACCACGGTGGCGCCGGCGTCACGCAGACCGCGGATAACGTCCGCGAGCCGCTCCACCTCGTTCTCGTCGAGCCCTGAAGCCACCTCGTCGAGCAACAGCACCCGGGGCTTCGCGACCATGGACCGCGCCACCTCGAGCAATCTGCGCATGCCGAGTGGCAGCGTGGAAGCGGTCTCGTCAGCCAGGTGCGCCATGCCGACCATCTCCAGCGCCCGCTTCGCCTCGGTGAGGTCCGCTGATCGAACCTTGCGGAAACGCGGGAGCCGCAACACCGCGGCGAACATCGACACCCGGTCGGTACTGTACCGACCGGAGGCCACTGCCTCGAGGACGGTGACGTGCTCCGGGATGTTCGGGGTCTGGAACGTGCGGGCGACACCGACTCGGGCGACTTGGTCCGGGGCCAGTCCCTGGACCGCTGTGTCGCCGACCAGGATTCGTCCGGAGTCCGGCTTGTAGAACCCGCAGATCATGTTCAGGGTGGTGGTCTTGCCGGAACCGTTCGGTCCGATCAATGCGGTGACCTGACCGGGCTGCGCACACAACCGGACGTCGCTCAGCGCCTGGTTGCCGCCGAACGCCTTGGAAATGCCCTCGATCGCGAGGGGCTGTCCTTCCATCGGGTCCATCTGCGGCAGTATGGCGTTCGCCTCTCGCTCGGCCGCCCGGGCGCCGGATAGTCCGGCCGCCCGGTCGAGCTTGGAGAGGCCGGCCTTGGCCAGCTTGCCCAAACCACCGCTGAGTAGCACACCCCCCACGATCAGAAACCCGCCGTAGAACACCAGTGCGTACTGCTGGAAGTCCGACGCCTGGTTGGGGCCGAACTGCATGATCGCCGCGCCGATCAGGGCGCCGTATACACTTGCCGCGCCGCCGAGGATGCAAGCAGCGAGAACCGCAGTTGCGAAGGTGAATCCGAAGGCCTCGGGCGAGACGAACATGTCGATGTTCGCGAACAGCGCGCCGGCCAGGCCTGCCGGAAAGGCGCCGATCGCGTAGCCGAGCAGCTTCATCCGGAACACCGACACGCCCACCGACGAGGCCAGCACCGGACTCTGCTTGAGAGTGCGGAAGGCGATGCCGTGGCGGGATACGACGAGATTTCGCATCACCGCGAACCACGCAATGGTCACGACCACGATCACCAGGTAGAACTCGTTGTTCGCGGCATCGAGCACGTGGCCGAACAGGGTGGCCGGCTCGATGCCGCTGAGCCCATTCCGACCTCCTGTGGTATCACCGAAGACCGCGATGACGTCGGGAACAAGGAGCACCAGGAAGAACGAGGTCATGGCCAACGACCAGCTGCCCAGACGCAGGCCGGGGATGCCGGTGACAATGCCGACCGCCAGCGCGACCAGGCCCGACACTACGAGCTGCACGACGATGTCCGTGTATCCCGCGATGGACATCAGTCCCGCGGTGTAGGCCCCGGCGGCGTACATCGCAGGCTGACCGAGAGCAAGTTCGCCGGCGTACCCGAGGCTCAGGCTCAGGCCACTGACCACCAGGGCCATGATGCACGCAAGCTGAACCTGCCTGGTCATCGCGAAGCTCAGACCGAGCGCCGGCAACAGCAAGACGACAATTCCGAGGGCGAGCGGGTAGATCCAGCTCGGGGCCGCTCTCAGCGAACGCCAGACTGACATCTCACACCACCCGTTCCCGGACTCGGCCGAACAGTCCGGCCGGCCGGACCATGAGTATTACGATGAGAACCACGAACACCGCGATGTTGCTGTAGGCGCTGCCCAGTTCCAGCGCGGCGTAGGACTCGACGAGGCCGACAGTGAGGCCACCGACCAGTGCGCCGGGCAGGGACCCGAAGCCACCGATGGCCAACGCGACGAACCCCTTGATTGCTAGCGCGGAACCGAGAGTGGCCACCGCGAAGGTCTTGGGCCCCACGAACAACCCGAGGAAGCCTGCGAGTGCGCCGGACGCGGCGAATGCACCGAGCGCGAGCGCACGGACGTTGACGCCGCGCAACATCGCGGCCTCGCGGTCTTCTGAGATGCCAAGGAGTGCAAGCCCGGTCACGGTCCGCTTACTGAACTGACCGAGCGCCACCACCAGTACCACCGCCATCACGAGCAGGGCAATCTCAACGGGATAGGTGCGTCCACCGAGTAGGGTGATCGGATCGTTGGACCCGAAGAACGGAACCGTCAGCGGTTCGCTTCCCCAGATCAACTGTGTTACGCCGTTGATCAGGGTCGCAACGCCCAAGGTCGTGACTAGTTGGTTCTGGTGGTCTTTCACCGACCGGACCGCGATGACCTCTTCGAGTCCGGCCAGGATCATCACCGTCACCGTCGCCATAACAGCGACGACGAGGACGGGCAGTTTCAGCGTCACCAGACCGGTGTAGGCGACGAAGGTGCCCACCATCATCAGCTGCGCCTGCGCAAAGTTGAAGGTGTTGGACGAGACGAAAACGATGTTGTAGCCGATCGCAACCAGCGTGTAGATGGCGCCGAGTGCGAAGCCAGACCAGAGCATGGTCATTTGTTCACTCCTCACGACGGGGCAGCCGCCAGCGCGGCCGCACCGTCAGCAATCGGGGATCGATCAGGCGGCCGGATTGCCGTACTGCCCGTTGAGCAACTTGCTCGGCGCCACGAACGCGTATGCCACGTCACCGGGCCTCGACGCGTGCGAGTCCTCTGTGAAGTGATAGGCCGGCGAGAAGGCGGTCTTGGCAGTGTCGAGGACTTCCGGGTTCTCCAGTGCCTTGGCTAATTTCTCCGGGTCGGTTGACGATCCGACCCTGCTCGCCGCCGCCACCACGAGCGGCAGCGCGTCGTAGTTGTCCGCGAGAATCAGCGTCGACGGGATGTCGCCGACCGCCTTCATATTCTCGACCATGGCGTTGACGGCCGTATCGTCCGCGTTGTAGACGGTGCTCGACAGCACGTGCATCACCAGGTTCGCGGTGGCCGGGGTGCCGAGCACACCCTCGGGCGCGGGCTTGGACATGAGCGATGTGCTCGAGACAGAGGTGTTGCCGATCAAGGGAATGTTCCATTCGAGCCGCTGCAGGCTGTTCAGCAAATAGCCGAGCGGCGCGCCGTAGGCATCGATGACCAGGGCCTGGGTTCCCTTGTTCTTGAGCGCCTGGAGCTGCGCCGTCATATCGAGCGCGGCGACGTCGTACTCCTCGGATCCCGTGCTGCTCACCCCTTCGGCGCCGAGCGCGTCCGCCATCGCCTTGCCGAAGATCTCGCCGTAGGCGCTGCTGCCATGGATGGTTCCCACCGACTGGTAGCCCTTCCCCTTGATGTACCGCGCCATCGTGGCGGCGTTCTCGTCAGGGCCCGACCCCAGGTCGAAATTGAGCGGGAACTCCTTCGGGTTCGACGAGTCCGCGGTCGGCCCGATGTTGAAAGACAGGATCTTGTTCTGCTTGAGGATCGGAAGTGTGGCCGTGGCGATGGTCGACGGTCCCGAGTTGAGGAAGAGATCGGGCTTGTGGCCGGAGGCGATAGCCTCACGCAGCTTCGAGACGGCATTGGTGGCATTGCCGCCGTCGTCGATGACTGTGACTTCGACCTGCCGACCGCCGATGCCACCGGCGCTGTTCACGGCCTCGGCACTCGCCTTCGCCGCGAGGATTGATGTCTGAGCATTGGCGGCCAGGGCACCCTGACCGCTGACTGCGCCGGTGACGAGCACCTGGTAGGGATCGTCTGCCCCACTGGCCTTCCCGGAGCTCAGTCCGGAACATCCCGCGAGCGCGAGAGCGGAGACGGCGAGCGCCGCCACGACAGTAGTGTGCCGAACCTTCATTCGAATCCCCTCAAAGCCAATTGACCAGCATCGCTTGGGAGCAAGGTAGATCGCCCGCTTCCCTGAATGTCCAAAACTCTGCGTAGCTGACACGTTCCTGTCATCGATCTGAATTCGTCGCCTCCCGTGGCTATTCTGCGGCCCGTGGCGCCGTCGGCGCTCTGGAAGAGCTGCAGCCGCAGCCGTTTCGGTCCCCACCATCGGGTCTGGTGCCCGTGCGGGCGAGCATCTGTGTCCAAGCAACGAGCTCGTAGGCAAACTGCACGAGCTGGATCCAGATCCTGTTCTGGTCGAACCTGTGTAGCGGAAGGTTGCTCAGCCCGGGGCTTTTCGCGGTACGGATCCGATCCTCGCGGCGTGTCCGCCGTCGAGCGGATGAAACCCGAAGCCGCGTATGAAGTTCGGTGCCGCGTATTCCTTCTCCGAATGGGCGGTGACAGGGCGGCGTCCAGGTCGATGATCGGCGGGAGCTGTTCGTCGATGGCGTGGTCGGGAGCGGCGCCGCCGGCCGCGGACTGAGCATTCCTCGGGGCCGCAGCGCAGGCGGTGGCGATCGCGGCGAGCGCGTTTGGTGCATCGGTGGCGAGCGTTTTGACCAGGCGGGACACTGTCGGATCGGGGGGCTGGGCCAAAGATTTCGGGGTGTGCATGAAGCTGGGCGATGTCGGCCAGGCAGTCGTCTCCAAGCGCGAGCGTCATGGCGAGGTCGAGGCCAATCTTGCCGGGATCGTTCCTGACCAGAGGTTTTCGCCATGGCTCCAACGCCACCGACAGGGCCGTGGGCGGCCCAGACTTCTCGGCGGCCCGCACCACCAGGACGGTGCCGACGTGCGATGCGTCGACGCCGTCCCCGGTGGCGGATGCGGATTGCTTCGGATGGCCCGCAGCGCTGGGGCCAACACCCTGTTGCGTGCCGGGTCGTTGCGGCCGCCTGCTGCCCTGCAGTTGCCGACGACGCAGAATGGTGGACCGTGTGAAGCCCCTCAGATTGTGAATATGATTGCTCTGCAGCCGAATTGGTTGACTCTGCTGTCGATCCGGGTTATCGTCTCCACGCCCCCGGTAGTACTCGGTGCCGAGAACGCGGGATCGCATAGCTGACCCACGAGTAGTGGTCAGGGCGGCGTCACCCACCGCGCGCCAACTTTGCCTATCGGCCCCATTCATCAGTGGTCGCAAAGGGGGATCAGGTCGCCGTGCATCGTCGACCTGGCGACCGACACCACAATACAAGGAGATGACCATGGGTTCTTCCGATGCAGACCTCGCCCTGATCAAGCAGATTCAGCCAGTCGTGAGTGGCATCGGCACCGTCATCGGTGGCATCGGTGCGATCCTCGGCCTGGTCGGCGCGCTGGCAGCCTTCAGCTGAGACCGACCACGGGCATGACGATGTGCCCCCAACCATCTCCGCGATGGTTGGGGGCACTTGCCTACGGAGTTACAGAAGGCCCAGAAGGTCCAGGCACGGGAGCCGGTATGGCTATGATGTCTTTGAGTGTCTCTATGCTGGTGCCGGCCACGGCGGCGAGCTGCGTTGCGATCGCAGGGTCCCGAATCCGGCCAGTCGAGACGAAAGGGCATCCGATTCCCAGGCCGTGGCGTCTCAATCCAGGGCGCGCGTGCAGCGCATGATCGACGAAGGCATACAGCGGATGAAAACCGAAGCCGCGTTTGAAGTTCGGTGCTGCGTATTCCTTCTTCGAGTGGGCAGTAACCAGGGTGGCGTCCAGGTCGATGATCGGCGGGCGCCTTCGGTGCATCGACGGCGAGCGTGGTGATCAGGCGGGACCGTCGGATCGGTGGCGGACTCGATCGGGTTGGTTGTGCGCAGGTGCACCCGTGCTTGGGCGGGCGGCGGACGTACTCGAGCAGCAGACCGGCTTCGTCGGTGATCTTCGATCGCGAGCTGCCTTGGCGATGTTCTCGGCGGCTTTGATCTCCTTATCGCCGTCAGGGAGGTGTGCTACTCCGACTTCGTCTATGCAGCAATAACACTCGCCTGCTTGTGGAACCAGCAGCGTTTGCTCGCGGGTGTCGTGGAACACCTCCCGGATCGCTTTCCTGCACCCCGCCGCCCCGGACGGGGGCAGAACCGCGGTAGCCCTCGGGTATGGCGGCAAGCTCCTTTCGACCGCCCGTGCACCCCCCGAGCTTCACCAGCAGGCGTTCTCCACCAATAGGGCTGCTCGCAAGGGCGAGTAGCAATCGCTCGCGAGGTCGCTCTGGGCGTGCGAGCGCGACGCTTCGATACGTGGCGATTGCATAGGTGAATGCCGCGGGGGCGTGAAGCGCGGGCTATGGCTCAATCAGTACCTTCAGCGCTCGGCGATCGACCATCGCGCTATAGCCCTCGGGTGTGGCTTTCAGGTCGAGACAACGATCGAAGACTCGCCCGGGCTGGATTGAACCGTCGAGAATGTCGGGTAGGAGCTCGTCAATGTAGGCGCGGGCGGGAGCCATGCCTCCAGTAAGTCGGACGTTGTGCAGGAATGCCTCGAATCCGGCCGGAATAGAGGCGTACTGCGGAGCTCCGACGCGACTGACTACACCGCCAGGCCGGGCGATACTGAAGGCTGTACCGATGGCCTCGGCGGTCCCCACGCATTCGAGCACGGCGTGCGCCCCGTGACCGCCGGTCAATTCGCGGACGCGCTCGATGCCCTCCTCACCGCGTTGGGGAATCACATCGGTAGCGCCGAACTCACGTCCGAGCCTGGTGCGGTCCTGGTGCCGGCCCATCAGCAGAATCCGTTCCGCGCCCAGACGTTTTGAGGCCAGCACCGCGGCGATCCCGACGGCTCCATCCCCGATAACGGCCACGGTCATATGTGGACCGACAGCTGCGCTTACGGCGCAGTGATGGCCCGTTGGCAGCACATCCGACAAAGTCAGCAGAGAAGGTAGCAACGCCGAATCCGCGCCAACTGGCAACTTCACCAGTGTGGCCTGCGCGTGTGGCACACGAATCGCTTCCGCCTGGCCGCCGTCCGCACCCGGGGTTCCCCAGAACCCGCCGTTCCGGCAGGAGGTGGGCAGGTCGGCGCGGCAGTACTCACAGCTACCGTCGGACCACATGAAAGGTGCCAGGACCAGATCCCCCCGCTTGTGCCCCGGCACTTCGGGGCCCAGATCCTCTATGACCCCGAGGAATTCGTGCCCCATTCGCCGACCCTGCTCTGTGGGTGCCATCGACCGATACGGCCATAAGTCGGTACCACAGATACAGGAACGAAGGATTCGCACCACTGCATCAGTGGGTTCGCAAATTGCGGGATCGGGCACGTCGTCGACACGGATGTCACCGGCGCCGTATAACAGTGTTGCTCGCATGACGGTTCTCCTAAGCCTTCATATGATTCCGTGCGACCGGAAGTTCTCCAGGTAGGTGTCGATCAGCCCCTCTGGCAGGTGCGGGATGTCCGGCGAGCCACCGGGTGCGGCTACACGCACGGCAGTGCGGAACTGATCCGCTGACACCGCGGAGCCGCATTGAGCGGGTGCGGGCTGGTGGAGCGAATGGAGCAGCGGCAGTATCGACTGCTGTCGCCCGGCCACCGGTAAGGAGCGGAGAGCGATGCCGAACCGGGTGAACCATTCGTCGTAGTCGTCGACTTGACGCACGGCGTGCCCGGATGCGGCGAGATGGTCGACGAGAGTGTCCAGCGAGACGCCGTCGTCGTGTGGATTGACGACGTGGAACGTGCGGTAACCACACTGTTGGCGGGCGCCGAGTTCGGTGATCGACGAGGCGACGAAGTCGACCGGCAGGCCGTCATAATGTGCGCGTTGCCGCTCGCCCTGTTCGTTCGCGCGGTAGAAGGATTTGGGTGCGACGCCGGTGGCGATGACACTGAACAGTAACCGTGTGAAGGTGTCGTCATTGTTGAGCTGCCCAGTGTAGTGGCGGTGTGCCAACATCATTCCCGATCGGAACACCGTGACAGGCAAGCCGTATCGGTCGTGGGCTTCGCGCAGGAGCACCTCCGCTGCCCACTTGCTGCTGCCGTATCCGTTGGCGTATTCCTGGCTGACCATGCGGGTCGGAAGCACCGACCGGAGGTCGTCGTCCTCGGTGATTGGAGGGGTGTCGGAGCCAGCTGCGACAGCGACGCTGGAGATGAAGTCGACTGGTTTGAGTCGGGTGGTCAGCGCCAGTCGGATGATCTCGGCGGTGCCGGCGACATTTGGACCGAATAGTGGCCCGTAGCCGTGAAGATGGTTCACTGCCGCCGCCGCATGCACTATGACGTCGACGTTCTCGCTGAGCTTCTGCCAGTCGTCCTCGCTCAAACCGAGGTTCGGTTCTGCGATGTCGCCGGCCACTACTTCCAACCGATCGGCAAGTGCCCTGAAGTCGCGAGCCAAACGTGGATCCACATTGCCGAACGGGGCCTCCAGCCGTGCTCGGGCGTCGGCTCGGTCGACACCGCGCACCAGACAGATCAGTCTGCCACCGGAATCAGCTAGTTTCCGCAGCCATTCCAGGCACAAGAATCGCCCGAGGAACCCGTTGGCGCCGGTCAATAGCACGGTTGGTGCGGCAGCGATTCGTGGCCGGTCCGGCACGGGCAGAGCCATCGGATCGAAGAACTTCTCTAGGGTCAGCTCATGTGCGTGCAGCTTTGCGGTGGGATCTTCGTGGACGGAGGAACAGGTGGGCCGACGACGAGTTCCGATCCGAAGGCATTCGATGTGCTCGGCTAGCCGCCACAGAGTGTGAACGGGATTGGTGACGGTTGCAGCTTGAATATCGATATCGAACGTCTCAGCCAGTAGTCCCGCGAAGGAGACTGCCGCCAGCGAATCTCCGCCTAGCTCGGCGAAGTGCACGTCAGGTCGAAGGTCGGTGGTCGGGCAGCCGAGCACCGCAGCCACCGCCTGGTAGACCGTGCCTAGTGCGGATTCGTCGCGGCCAGCGCGCAGCGCGCTCAGTTCTTGTTCTCTGCGTTCGGTCTGTTCGCGATAGAGCTGTTCCAGCCTTTCGCTGTAGGTTCGGTGCAGCATCGGGCGCAGCAACTTACCGACGCCCGAAAGTAGGCCGTTGCCGACGCTGAACGGTTCGTGCTCGATGAGGATGTCGCGTGGAATCTCGTAGGCGTTCAGACCGGCTGATCGAGCGGTTTCTCGAATCGACTGCAACAAATCGAGTTTCGACCGTGTCGGATCGGTAGGTACGACGACCGCGAGCAGGTATGAACGCTCACTTGACCCGTAGATAAAGATCTGGCGGATCGCGGGTGCGGCTCCGAATGTCGATTCGAGTCGTGATACGGCTACGAATTCACCGTGCGCCAGCTTCAGGATGCTGCTTCGGCGGTCGATCAGCTGAAGCCGGTCGGTTTCGATCTCGGCCACTATGTCGCCGGTACGGTAATAGCCTTCCTCGTCGAACGCCGCGGCGGTCGCCTCCGGCCGCCGGAAGTATCCGGTGGTGAGTGTCTGGGATCGCAGTAGCAGTTCGCCTCTCGGGTACGGCTGGTCGGTGCAGAAGTAGCCCAGTTCGGGTACATCGGCGAGTTTGTAGTCGAGGATCGGAGGCCGCATCAGCCGTCCGTCGGCCAAGATCGCGCCGGCCTCCGTCGACCCGTAGGCGTCATGGAGCTTGAGTTCCAACACTGATTCGACGAACTCACGGAGTTCGGTGGGTAGTGGCGCGGTACCGCACAGCGCCCATACCACGCGCCCGCCGAGCAGTTCCCGGCGGAATACTACCCGGGCATTCGCTTCGGCGTCAGCGCGTTTGGATCCCTCGGCGATCCGACGCGTGACATCGCCGTGGTACCGCTGATGGAGAGTTTCACATACCCGCGGCACTAGTCGCAATCGCGTAGGACGCACCAATGCGATGTCCTCGAGTAGCGTCGACATGTCGCTCTGTCCGGTGAAGTGGACCGTACCGCCCTCCGCCAGAGTCGAGAACAATGCGTTGCGTCCAGCCAGATGGCTTAGAGGCATGAAGTGGACTGTGAGGGATGGTATTTCGCCTTTCGCTGCCCACATCGCGGCGGCCGTCTTGGCGGTGTAGATCACGCCCTTGGGTGCCCCGGTACTACCGGATGTGTACAGCAGGATCGCCGTCGCATCGAGTGAGACCGCGACTGGGGGTGGCGGCGGTAGCAGCGCACCCCGGTCGAGCAGCTCGGGCAGCGTCTCGATGACCACATTGATTCCACACGCGGCAAACGTGCTTCTGGCGGCATCGATTGCGTCGCGGTGGTCGTCGTCCTCGGCGTGGTAGTCGAAGCAAATCAGGTGTCGCGGCGCCGGGGAGTGCCGCAGACTCTCCACGGCGACGCACAGTTCGTCGGTCGCGACTGCCAGCATTGTCGGTTCTGTTTCGGTGACGATCGCCGCGAGTAGGTCCGACGAGACATCGCTGTGGAGTGGTACCACGGTCGCCCCGACTCGGGCACATGCGAGATCGAGGGTGGTGAAATCGATGCCGGGGGAACCGACGATACAGACGACGTCGCCCGGAGCGACTGCCAGAGGCGCGGTCGCGCGGCAGGCAGCGGCGACGGCGTCTACCCGAGCGGCCACTTCTGCATAGCTGAGCGCAACGAATTGTGGAAGGAGGCGCCGAGTACGCCGCCCGGTCCGGGGGTCGGTGGTGATCTCTCCTACCCGATGTGCCAGCGCTGGACGGTCCGCGTAGGCGGCAAGGACTATCTCGGCGATCTGCGCGGGGCTCAGATCAGGTTGTCCGAGGGCAGAGACCACTTCCTGGCTGGGCATGGCGGCGCGGACTTGCGGATCTGCGATGGCCAGGGCGGCAATGCGCTGCTCGAGGATGGCACGCGGGTCATTCGGCATCGGTGGCAGCACCTTCCCCGGAATGGCCGAGGGTCGCGAGCACGGAGGAAAGGTCGCCGGGCTCGCGTACTCGAATCAATTCCATTGGAGCAACGGATAGTCCGTGTGCCAGGCCGGGGCCGAGTGTGATCACCGTCTGGACGCCTGCCTCGGCCAACTGCTCCAGCAGCAGGTCCATCCGGACCGAGGTGACGCCGTGCTCGATGTAGCTGATGCGCACCTGGTCCGCAGTGGTCAAGGGCCCTTGCTCATTCGGTACGGCGAGGGTGATCAGCGGATCGTTGAAGGTCATGCGGGCGATGTAGGGCGTCATGAAGTCGGTGAAGTGCCCAGCCAGTGGGGTGTGGTACGCGCCTTCATAGAGCTCCAGCATTCGGAAAGACTCCGGCGGAAGGGCTTTCGATAGATCTGCGAGGGCGTCGAGATATCCGCCGACAAGGACTCGTCGACATTCGCCGTCGCGTGCCGGACCGTGATCGCATGCCAGATGGATTCCGGACCGCCGGGGGCCGTAGTACTCGGCGGGGTCGTCGGTCTGCGGCAGGACCAGGGCGGCCAGGCCCTGGGGCGGACCGGCGGGCGGGGGTACGAGGCGTTCGTGGTGCAACATCGCGAACAGCTCAGATCGGCTCACTGATCCTGCAAGGTAGGCGCTTATGCGTGAGCCGAGACTCAGGCCGCCAACCGCCCGGGGGCGAATGCCGTGGGCGACCAGCACATCGTGCATTCCGATGATCAGAGCCGCCTGTGCCAGCTTGCTGACCGTGTCCTGCATGCCAGATTCCAGTTCCTGGCGTGCTGCGCCGGATCGGATCTCGGCCACCGGCACTCCAGTAGACCTGGCAGCATCCTCGAAAGCTCGGTGTATCAAGGGATATCGCGCGCAGAACTCATCGAGAACTGCTGGGTCTCCAGCGACGTGACCGCCCATGACAAATGAAATGCTCACCGGTACTCCTCGTCGGTTCCGAAGGCTGCGAAATACCCGGCGACACGTTGAGTCTGTCGTTACACGGGCGAGCTGATGATGCTCCAGGAGGTATTACCCGGCACCCTGCCCGGCAGGAAGCTGTCTAGGTGCGCAAGAAAGTGACATGGTTCGGGTGCGTTTCGTGCAGCAAGTTGCGGATCCGGGATCATCGGCTGGCAACTTTGTGCACTTGGGCCCGGGGTTCAATTGCTCTCGCCATATCGTCGGTGAACCGACAGTGCGGTTGAGAGGTGATTATGACAACCATCGACGTAGTCGACTTACGCGAACACAGCGCCGATTTCCTGGTCGACCCGTACCCCTTTCTGCACGAGCTACGAGCGGGTGGTCCGGTGCATCGGGTGATTCTTCCCGAATTCGGCGAAACATGGGTTGTAGTGGGATACGCGGCGGCCAAAGCGGCGCTGTCGCATCCTGGGTTGACGAAGGATTGGCGTACCGCGACACCCCGCTGGCGGACCTGGTTCGCAGGCGATGCGGACGCCGAATCGCCCTCGTTCGGCAAGCACATGCTCATGACGGACCCTCCCGATCACACACGTCTACGCAAGCTCGTTGCCAAGGCGTTCACGCCGCAGCGGATCGCCGCATTGACATCGCGCATCGAGGAGATCACCGATTCGCTGCTGGACGATTTTCCGGCGGACGGCCACGTCGACTTGGTGGATGCACTGGCCTTCCCCTTGCCGATCTCGGTGATCTGCGAGGTCTTCGGCGTCGATTCGCTGGACCGCGACAAGTTCAGGGAATGGACAAACAAGGTGGTCAACCCGGTCGGGGAGGACATCTCGACCGCGGCCCGCGAACTCGGCGACTACCTGAACGACCTAGTCGAGAGCAAACGGAACCGGCCCACCGATGATCTCTTCGGAGCGCTGATCGGCGCCACCGACGACGCCGGCGGCGGGCTGTCGGCGAGTGAGCTGCGGGCCATGGCGTTCCTGCTACTGGGTGCGGGACATGAAACGACCCTGACGCTGATCGCGAACGGGGTCTTCGCGCTGCTGAGCCATCCCGATCAACTCGCGGCACTGCGCGCGGACTACACGCTGATCGACAACGCTGTCGAGGAGATCCTTCGCTACGAGGGACCGATCAAGAACGCCACATGGCGGTTTGCTGGCGATCCGGTCGAGATTGCCGGCGTGACTATTCCTGGCGGCGGTACGGAGGTCTTGGTCGCCCTCGCCTCCGGTTCGCACGATCCGTCACGATATCCCGAACCTGACAATTTCGACATCCGAAGGGACGCCGGCGGCCATCTGGCTTTCGGGCACGGTATTCACTTTTGCCAGGGTGCTGCGCTGGCTCGCTTGGAGGGTCGCATCGCTCTGCGTAAACTCTTCGAGCGATTTCCTGACATCGCCCTGGACATCTTGCCGGAGAAACTTGCTTGGCGCCCAGGATATCTTATGCGCGGATTCGACAGACTCCCCATTCGATTCTGAATTGACCTTCGATACAATCCTGCTGGCAGCTTGTTGCCATCGACTGGATTGAAAGTCGAATCGGTCGTATGCTCCACTCCATCCTGATCGAACGTATTGATCACACCCAATTACGAAGGGAAGAAACAATGTCCATTCTCGTCGCTGCCGACAAGGACCAGATCAAGGAAAGCGTCTGTGAGATTCTGGAGCTGGAGCAGGAGGAGGTCACCGGCACCAGCCTGTTCAAGGAGGACCACGGAGCAGATTCGCTGCTCGCCATCGAAATCCTGGCACAGCTGGAGCGCACCTTCAAGATCACGATTGACCAGTCGGAACTCGAGCGCATGGTGAACCTCGAAGGCGTGTACGCGGTCGTTGCCGAATCGATGGCGGCCTGAGTCAGCCATCGGGGGTAGGGCGTCATGAACGGAACCGCGGGGAGATCGAGCGGCAGGGTTGTCATCACGGGGCTGGGCGCGGTTACCAGCATCGGTAGCGGCGCAGAGGAATTCGTCGAGGCGCTGCGCGCGGCGCGACAGGGCGCCGCGCCAATTTCTGCGTTCGACACCACCGGATATCCGCATCACATGGGCTGCGAGGTGCCGGACTTCGTGCCGGAACAGTGGATTACCCGGCACAGCAGCGAAGAATTGGGCCGAGCAACGCAGTTCGCGGTGGCCGCGGCCCGTATGGCGTTGGCCGATGCGGGTCTGTCCGAGGACGGACTACGGGATCGGCCAGGGCTCGTCGCCATCGGTACCACCGATGGCGAATCCCGTGACCTCGACCAGATGATGCAAACCTGGATAGAGAATGGCCCCGAGGCCATGGATGCCGTGCTGGCGCGACGGGTTCCGGTCAGCCGCTTGTCTGCCGCTGTCGCCCGCGAACTGATGTTGACTCGGGTCGAGGCCGTGACCATCCCCACGGCATGCGCGGCGGGAAACTACGCGATCGGTTACGGGACGGACGCGGTGCGCAGCGGCGAAGTCGAGTTCGCGCTGGTCGGCGGGGCCGATGCGGTGTGCCGCAAGACCTTCTCCGGCTTCTATCGGATGGGCACTATCGCTGCAGAGCGCTGCCGGCCGTTCGACGCCGACCGGGACGGCATCCTCACCGGTGAAGGAGGCGGTATCCTGCTGCTGGAGAGTCTCGAGTCGGCACTCGCGCGCGGCGCCCGGATCTATGGGGAGATCCTCGGATATGGACTCAACTGCGACGGAAACCATCCCGTTGCACCGGATCTGGAGAGCTTCGGCCGCTGTATGCGGCTTGCACACGAGGATGCCGGGGTCGAACCGGGCGAGATTGACTTCATTTCGGCGCACGGTACGGGTACCAGTGCCAACGACGTCACCGAGGCTGGTGCGATCCGACAGGTGTTCGGTCTTCAGCCGCCACCCACCAGCTCGATCAAGTCCATGATCGGGCATGCGATGGGCGCGGCTAGCGCCCTCGCGGCGATCGCATGTGCCCTGGCCATCACTCGCGGCTTCATTCCCCCGACCACAAACCACCGACGGACCGATCCCGAGTGCGGGCTCGATGTGGTGCCCAATCATGCTCGGCCCGCGGATCTTCGGGTGGTACAGAATAATGCCCTGGCGTTCGGCGGCAACAACGCTGTGCTCATCATGAGCCGTTACCGCGAGGAGCGATGACGCCGCGCGCCCGATTGCGGCGTTCCGCCGCCGGCAACGTATCGGTGCGCACCCTGCTGATCCACGGTGTGGCCGGATCACCGGCGGTCTGGGATGGTTTCGTGGCCCGCGCCTCTGACCAGCTTGAGCTGTGGGATGTGGAATTGCCCTGGGCAGGAGCGGGAGACAGGCAATGGGCGCTCGGCGACATTCCGGACACGATCGATTCTGTCCTGCGCTCTCTGCCGGAACGCGCCGGAGGGCAACCGCCTGTAGATCTGATCATCGCGCATTCGTTCGGGGCCAGTGCCCTTTTGGAACTACTGGCGGGTAGTCCTCGACCACATGCCGACCGAGTGGTCCTGGTGGCGCCACTAACCTGTCCGGAACCCTTCGACTGGTCAGAAATCAGCCGTCGGGTAGAAGAATTCCCACTTCTCCTGGAAGAAGGAATCGGCCGACGGGCGCGGCGGCTGTCACCGTCGATGCGGCGAGAGCTGGCCGAGCGACTGCGTGATTTGATCGGTCCGCTGCCGTGGCTGCGTACCTATGAATACGGCCTGCGCAGCGCGCTCCTCGACACGACTCGGCTCACCATGCCGATACTCGTCCTCACTGGCAGCGCCGACCGGGTGACGGCAGCAGTTGACGTCGAGCGGCTTGCCGGCCGACTACCCGATGCACGGTTCGAACTGCTCGTCGGCAGCGGGCATTTCCCGATGATCGATCGGGAACGGGAGTTCACCGACGCCGTGAACGAGTTCGCCACATCGCGCGAAGAAGTCACCGAATTGCGGCCTGCACGAGCCTAATTGACACAGAACAGGAGCCGAGAACACGATGACTCTGGTGTTATCCAGCTGGTCCGCCTTATCCCCGTACGGCGTGGGTCGGGAGGAATTCCGGCAGGGCATTCAGTCGGAAACGACCGGGTTGCGCTCCGTCGAACCCGGCCTGGACCGCATACCGATGACTCAAGCGGGCCTCGTTCGAGATTTCGACGTGCGTACCACCCTAGGTTCGAGGGGGACCCGAGCCATGGACCGGGTAACCGGCTTGGCGGTCAAAACGGTCGGGCTGGTCCTCGACGACCTGGGCGGGCTGACCGGTACCGATGCGGAAACTGCGCTGGTTCTCGGAACGACCACCGGCAGCCTGCTGAGCATGATGGAGTTCGTCAAGGATTCGTTCATCCAGGACAAGCCATTTCAAGTGGATCCGGCCCGCTTCCCGAATGCCGTGATGAACCGTGCCGCGGGACAGTGCGCCATCTGGCACGGATTGCGCGGTCCGAACGCCACCATTGCAGGCGGACGGGCAGCCGGTGTGGCGGTCCTGCAGTACGCCTCGCGGCTGCACGATCGGGACCGGGCACGGATGGTGCTGTGCGGTGTGGTCGAGGAATTCTCGCCGCACCGCGCCTGGCTCGAGTACTTGGCCGCGGGCAAGGTCCAGCGTCCTCTCGGAGAGGGTTGTGCCGTATTTGCCCTGGAATCAGCGGAGTCCGCGAACCGAGCCGGTCGTACCGCGCTGGCAGAACTGGTACGGGTCGGGCAGGGCGTCTGGAGCACTGAGGTGTCGGTGCGTGAGGTCCTGGCGCGGTTGTTGCGAACGCTTCTCTCCACCGCCGACATCGGCGCCGACGAGGTTGCGACCGTGGCGGTCAGTGGCACACCCGACACGGATCCCTGGAACGGATTCTCCGACGACGAGTTGGCGGCGGTACGAGAAGTGCTTCCGCAGACGGACGTGCGCACCGTCGCCAATATGGTCGGCGACGCCGGCGCAGCGACCGGCGGGTTTCAGCTGGCGACGCTGCTGAGCACGACTCCGGATGCACACAAGCCCTTCTCGATCATGACCTCGGTGGACGTGGACGGTGTCGTCGGCTGCGCGCTAATCCGTCGCGACGCAGGGTCGGAGGCCGCTCGATGAGCGCGGCCACGCCGGTCGCCACCGCTATCGTCATACGACCGGACGCGGATGGTGCCTTCGAGGGTTCGATGGTCGTTGACCCCGATGACCCGATCTTCGCGGGACATTACCCGGGGTTCCCGATCTATCCGGGAGTGTGTTTGGCCGAGGTAGCGCACCGGGTCGCGCTCACCGCACTGGGCCGCCCCGATATCAGGCTGGCAGAGATCGAAAGCTCCCGATTCCTGTACCCCATCGCGCCCGGCGACCGACTTCTGATTTCAGGAAAGGCTATCGGAATGCGTTGCGCGGTAGACATTCATGTCGCCCACCAGCCGCAGCCGGTACGGGCGGCCCGGGTCCGACTCTCGTTTCGAAGTGAGGACGAATGAGGCCGCTAGATTGCGCCGAGATCACCCGAATTCTGCCTCACCGGGCGCCGATGCTACTGGTGGACCGAGTCACCGAGCTGGTGCCCGGTGAACGGGTCCTGGCTCTCAAGGCGATCTCCGCCGAAGCGCCCTGGTATCGCAATTTGCCGGTCCCGGACTACTCATACCCCTCCTGCTTGTTAGTCGAATCGTTCGCGCAAGCTGCCGCGATCCTCATTACCCAACATTGGGCCCGAGACGGCGATGGTTCCGGCGTACCCATCTTCGGCAGCATGTCCGGCGCACGATTCGGCCGCCCCGTCCTTCCTGGCGACGTCGTCGAGCATGACGTTCACGTCGATCGAATCCTCAGCGACAGCGCGATCTTCGGAGGCGTCAGCCGCGTGGGCGGTGAGCCCGTCCTGACCGTTGACCGGATGATCGTCGCACTGCGTGCCGAGCGCGCACTGGCTGCTCCCGAACGGAGTCACACAGCATGAGCACTACCGAATCACGGCCGGTGGCGCTGGTCAGCGGCGGATCGCGCGGTATCGGCCGGGCGGTGGTTGCTCGTCTCGCGGCCGATGGCTATGACGTCGCATTCTGCTATCACTCGCGTTCTGATGCGGCAGACGAATGTGTCGAGGAGGCGAGGGCGGCAGGTGCGCGCGTTGTAGGTACCCAGGTTGATGTCACCGACGCGGATGCGGTCCGCGCCTGGGTAGACGGCACCGAACAGCAGATGGGGCCGATCCAGGCATTGGTGACCTCCGCTGGGGTGGTCCGCGATAGCCCGATGCTCCGGATGGCCGAAACCGACTGGCGCACAGTCATCGATACCAATCTGACTGGAGTGTTCACTGTGTGCCGTGCGGCCGTATTCCCCATGATGAAGCGCCGCGCCGGCAGCATTGTCAACATCTCCTCTATCTCCGGCATCCACGGCAACGTCGGTCAGGCCAACTATTCGGCGGCGAAGGCCGGAATCATCGGCATGACGAAGGCGTTGGCCAAGGAGGTGGGGCGTTTCGGCGTGCGCGCCAACGTGGTCGCCCCGGGCTTCATCGACACTGATATGACCGCCGCACTTGACGTTGGTCTACGCGACGCGGCGGTGAAGAGAATTCCTCTGGGACGCTGGGGAACCGCATCAGAGGTCGCAGACCTTGTGAGCTTCCTGGCATCGCCGCGCTCGTCCTACGCCACCGCCGGCGTCTTTCAGATCGATGGGGGTATGTCATTGTGACAGCGACACCAAGATTCTACTTCTCCCTGCGCAGCCCGTATTCCTGGCTTGCGCTCGAGGACCTGATCTCGCGCTATCGCACACTTGCCGAGACTGCGACCTGGCTGCCGTATTGGGATCCCGACGGATCCATGCTCGCCGAACTCGAACAGGCGGGGGGCGGCTACTGCTACACACCGATGTCTCGCGAGAAGCACTTCTACATCCTGCAGGATGTGCGTCGTTCCGCAGCTGCTCGCGGCTTGGCCGTGACATGGCCGGTCGACCGAAGCCCCTGGTGGGAGGTACCGCATCTGGCCTGTTTGGCAGCTGATCGCCATGGCCGTCTACCTGACCTCGCACTTGCGCTCACTCGTGCTCGTTGGCGCCAGGGTCGTGACATCTGCGATCCGGACACCGTCGCGGAGGTGGCCGCGGAGATCGGGTTGGACGGGCCAGCGATGGCACAGGCGGTTTCAGACCCGGAGGTGCGTACTGCGGCCGTCGAAACCATGCTCACGGCATATCGCGACGGTGTGTTCGGGGTGCCGTTCTTCGTCCGCGGCGTGAATCGATTCTGGGGAATGGATCGCCTGGATGCCTTTGCATCCCAGACGGGCGTGCCGCCCGCCGATCCTGCCGACTACGCCCCACCAATTCCGGTCGGTGCGGATATGGGGCATGCCGGTGGCTGCGGCTGACGGGTCCGGCTGGGACGCGATCGTGGTCGGCGCGGGCATTGGTGGACTCGTATGCGCCGGCTATCTGGCCGCCGCCGGTCGGCGTGTCTTGGTCCTGGAACAGCACGACGTAGCGGGCGGAAACGCACACGTCTTCCGTCGTCGGCGTGCTTACGAATTCGACGTGGGCGTCCACTATCTCGGCGACTGTGGACCTGACGGCATACTCCCGGCCATCCTGCGTGGTCTGGCGGCCCTGGACAGAATCCGGTTGCGCCCCATGGATGTCCAGGGATTCGATCGGATCGTCCTGCCAAGCCAGGTCATTGACGTCCCCGTCGGCTGGGAGGCGTACCGGGAACGGCTGTGCGCGGCGGTGCCCGATGAACGCGCCGGTATTACCGCCTGCCTGGAGGTGTTCGAGGCAGTCGGTGCAATCATGCGCGCAGTGTTGGTAGACCCGCCCGAGGTTGCGCGACTTACCCGGCGCTACCCGGGTGCGCTGGGTTGGAGCCAGCGCTCGCTGACTCGACTATTCGACGAGCACAGGCTCTCACCCCTGGCCCGGACGGTGCTCGCCGCACAATCGGGCAATTACGGTGCGAGCCCAGCTGGCGCGACGGTCGCGACTCACGCCAGCGTCATTGACCACTACGTGCGTGGCGCTTACTACCTAGACGGTGGAGGCCAGACACTTGTCGCCGCACTTGTCGACGTCGTGGAAGCTCACGGTGGACAGGTCCGAACCAGGGCCGGAGTACGCACGATCCATTGTGATGGCGGCGTCGTCACTGGGGTGACACTGGACGACGACGAACACCTGAGTGCCCAGGTTGTGGTTTCCAACGCGGACTATCGCCGCACGCTTCTCGAACTATGCAGCGACACAACCGCCTTCCCCGAAGCTGTTCTTTCGCGTACCCGTGCTGCGGTCATGCGGCATCCATGGGCAATCCTGTACCTCGGGCTGGCCGCGCAACCGTCAAATCTGGGATCGGCCAATCTGTGGTGGTTCGATCACGAGGACATTGAGGGCGCGTACCGGCGGTCCGAAGCCGGCGATGAACGACTGCCGTACATCTTCGTGTCCTCTGCGTCCGCCCGGCCGGCCGAACAGCCGTGGGCATGCCCGCCCGGACACGGCAGCGTCCAGGTCATGGCCCCTTGCCCAGCCGCGATGCAGGGCTTGGAGGCAAGGGACGGGCGATACCGCCGTGATCCCGAATACCGATCACGTAAACGTTGGCTCACCACTGCGCTCTTGAACGCCGCGGAACAGGCACTGGGCCCGCTGGGCGAGGTTATCCACCAGGAAACCGCTACCCCCTTGAGTCATCAGCGCTACACGCGGTCCAGCGGGGGCACACCTTATGGCCTGGCCGAATGGGGTGGTATCGCACGGAGACCCGAAACCACTACACCGATCACCGGGCTGCACATGGTCGGGCAGAGTACCCGCTACGGCAGCGGTATCGCCGGCACGGCGGTCAGCGGGATCCGCTGTGCCGGAGAAATTCTGGGTCGCGACCTCATGCGTGAAGTCTATGCGGGCGCTGTCGTCGCCGACGCGACGCGTTTGCCGGATCGGACGCCTGACCGGGACCCTCTCGCGATATCCCGCGGCCAGCTCCGACGAGACGCACGCGGGTTGCCGAAATTGACCCTGCTGCAACCGGACAGTCGTGTCGCAGCCGCTAACCAACCACTAGTGAGAGTTGATGATGGAACACTTTGACGTGGGACGAGCGATTGCCGGAGTGGGTGCGGTCGCGGCAATTGGCGACAGTGCCGCTGAGGTGTTCGATGCCTTGTGCGTCGGCACATCAGGCCTGGCCGAAATCCAGCGATTTGACACTCGCGGTTACCGCACTCGGCACGGATACCCAATAGCCAACACCGCGCCGGACCGCCCCGACCATGCCCAACAGTGGCTGATCCGAGCGATCGCGGAAGCCTCCGCGCAAGCTGGGTTGGGCGACGATCTGACCAACGTGCCTGTGATCGTAGGAACCGGCCTGCGCGAGTTTCGCGCGGCCGAGTTGGCATGGCAGGCGGGTCTCGACGGCGAGGCGCCACATCTGGATTTCGGCCCCGTCTTGCGTGAGCGGTTCGGGTGCACCGAAGTACACACACTGTCGAATGCCTGTGCGGCGTCCTTGCATGCCCTGGGATTAGCCGATGACCTGTTGCTGCTCGGACATGCCGACACTGTCGTAGTTGCGGGCGTGGACACCATCGCGGTCAGCATGTTCGCCGCGCTGGACGTGGTACAGCCACGGATGGAGGCGTTGCGTCCCTTCGATTCCGGACCCAAAGGGGTACTCATGGGGGACGGCGCCGCGGCCGTGGTGCTGCGCCGCGAGGGGCCGGCGCGAGCCCGGCTTCGTGGCGTCGGCATCACCTGCGATGCCAATCATGTCACCGCGCCCGACCCAGTGGGCATTGCGGCCGCTATGCACGACGCCCAGCTTCGCGCCGGCGTACAGGCTTGCGAAGTCGATCTGGTGATGGCGCACGGCACTGGAACGGCGCTCAATGATGCGGCTGAGGCTACGGCGTTGACAACTGTCTTCGGCGCATCGCGGCCGCTGGTCACCGCGATCAAGGCGATGACTGGGCACACCTCAGGTAGTTCGGGACTGCACAGTCTGGTCGCCGCAGTTGAGGCGCTGAGCACCGGGTCGGTGCCACCGATTGTCGGCCTGAAACACCCCATAGTCGAGGCGATGCCACTGAGCTTGGTGACCGAGCGGGTCGATACCGCGGCACTCAGCATTGCACAGGTGAACGCCTTCGGCTTCGGCGGAGTCAATGCGGTGGCGATCGTGGAGCGTGCGGCATGAGCCCTTCGGTGATCGTGGGGACAGGAGTCGTCGGAACTCGCTTCCCCGACCACGATCCGGCCGCGATCCTCGGAAAGAAGGGGCTTCGGTACAAGGATGAGGCGACACGCCTCGCCATGTCGGCGGCGCAATTGGCGTTGTGGAACGCGGGTATCGTCGATTCATCGGATATGACCACCGCCGTGGTGGTCAGCTCCAACTACGGCAATCTCGACACAGTGTGCCGGGTAGCTGGCGATGGCAGCGGCCCGGGCGAGCGCGGTCCAATGGATCTTCCCAACGCCTCCAGTAACGTAGTGGCTTCCTCCATAGCTATCCGTTTTGGGTACTTCGGCCCCAATCTCATGGTATGCAGTGGCGCCACTTCCGGGTTGGACGCCGTGATCTGGGCCCACCGACTGCTCGAGGCAGGCCGAGCGGCGCGCGTGCTGGTCGTTGGGGTCGAGGTAGACAACGCGGTGGTGAGCCAGTTCGCGACGGCTCGGGAACCTTCCGGGCTCTTTCACGGGGCCGCCTGTGTCGTCCTCGAACGGGCGGGGCTGTCGGACTCCGTACCGCGGGCTGTGTTCGGCGGGTGTGCGCACGGGGGGGCCATCGCTGATTTGCTTGCTACCGGTCAGGTGAATCAGTGGTACGTACCCGATTTCGGGCCGGTCACAGCACTTGCTGACGTGACCGCGGGGGCCGAGGTGATCGACATCGCGTCACGAGTCGGCGCGGCCTCCGGCGCGCTCGGCGTCCTGCAGGCAGCATCGGCGGCGGCTGCCCCCGGCGCCTCACTCCTCACCGTCGGCGGGGGCGCGGACCCCCTGGCCGCCTGCCTGATCACACCAATATCCCTCACCAACTCAGGAGAACTGTCATGACTACTTTGGACGCCACCCCGGCCGAGCTGACCACCGAAATCGAACTGCGCCCTGGCTACGAGGGCGCGAACATCGGACCGTGGATCGGCTTCAAACACGTCAACTACCTCGTCGAAGAAGCGGTGCTCAACCACTTCCGGGTCACCGGGAGCGACGTTCGAAGCCTCTACGTCGATAGCGGATTATGCTGGGAGATAGTGGATATCGATACCCGAATCATCCATGTCTTCAATCTGGACGAGACAGTGCGGCTTCGCGTTCGTCCGGTCGCGTCTCCGTCCGGCGGCGAGCACACATTCGAGGTGCTGATCCTGGGGGGAAGACTGGGCGAGGATGTCAGGCTTGCCCGTTCGAGGGTTTCGGTATCGTTGCGCCTGGACTCGAGGTGGGCATCCGCGCGCGCGGCCGTTTCGCCGGCACTTGAGACAGCCGTCGTCTCCCGGATCAGGCGGCAGGCGCCAGCCGCCGGTTTTGGTGCGATGCCCAGCGGTGATATTCCGACCGATGTATCTCTACTCACTGAGGGGCGCAACGCATTCCAGTGGACTCTGCGGGTCCCGTACTTCTACTGCCACTTCACCGAACGGCTACAGATGTCCGGCTACCTGCGCATCATGGAAGAGGTGGTCGATCGCTTCCTCGCTGATCGAGGTGTGTCCATCCGCTCCCTGCTCGATGGCAAGCAGCTGATCCCGGCCGTTCCCCGGTCCCGGATCAGCATGCTCGACGAGGTGTACATGGAAGAAGACCTCCACATCGTTTTCGTGGTGGACGACGTGTTCAAGAACCTAACGTTCACCGCGCGTATGGAGTGTTATGTCGTGCGCGATGGTGCCCTGGTGAACGTAGCCGTCGGCGCCATCACACACGGCTACGCAATGTTGGAGGACCGTGGCCGGTGGGGTCTGAGCAAGCTCGACGAGCGGCTGTGTCGCGCGCTGTCTGCGACGTAGTCACACTGGTTATTTCCACTGGCAGACAAGGAGTCTCATGAAGAAGCTCTACGATCTCGGTGAGATGCCGCCGACCGGTGCGATACCGGATCACATGTATGCGTCGGTGATCCGACAGGACCGTTTCGGGCCGCCTGAACACGCCTTCCGGACCGAGATCGTGGATGTCCCACCGCTCGGCCGCGATCAGGTGCTCGTCTACGTCATGGCGGCCGGCATCAACTACAACAATGTCTGGGCGGCCCTCGGACACCCCGTTGATGTCATCGACGCGCGGCAACGCGCCGGCGCGCCGGAGGACTTCCACATCGGCGGCTCGGAATGTTCGGGCATCGTATGGGCCGTTGGCGACGGGGTGCGCACCCTGCGGGTAGGTGACCACGTTGTGGTTTCCTCGGCGGTCTGGGACGAGTCTGCGGTCGACATCCGCGATGGCGCGGACCCGATCGCTTCGACGACCCAGCGGGCCTGGGGCTATGAGACGAACTATGGCGCCTTCGCCCAGTTCGCACCGGTCTACGAGTATCAGTGCGTACCCAAGCCGGAACGCCTGTCGTGGACAGAGGCGGCCGCATTCATGCTCACCGGTGCGACCGCATACCGGCAGCTGACCGGATGGCACCCCAATGTCGTCCGGCCCGGTGACCCGGTACTGGTGTGGGGCGGCGCCGGGGGTCTTGGGTCCATGGCCATTCAGATCGCACAAGTGTGCGGCGGCCTTCCAGTCGCGGTGGTCTCCAATCCAGACCGGGCCGAATACTGTCGGAAGCTGGGAGCACAGGGCGTCATCAACCGGACCGACTTCACCCACTGGGGACGGCTGCCGGACATCGGTGACACCGCGGCATTCGACGAGTGGCTGAACGAAGTGCGCCGTTTCGGCCGTAAGTACTGGGAGGAACTGGGGGAGATGCGATCCCCCGCTGTGGTGCTGGAGCACACCGGCCAGCAAACCCTGCCCACCTCGCTGTATCTCTGCGACAACGCTGGCATGGTAGTGATATGCGGCGGTACGACGGGCTACCACGGTGATGTGGATCTCCGCTTTCTCTGGATGCGTCAGAAGCGGCTACAGGGTTCACACTTCGCCAATCGCCGGCAATGCCGCGAGCTGACCGAACTGGTGGCGCACGGCTACGTGGATCCGTGCCTAGGTCATGTCGCCGACTTCGCTGACATCGGTCAGGTGCATCAAATCATGCGCGACAACCGACACCCGGCAGGGAATTTGGCTGTTCGAGTCAACGCGATGGCCGACCGCGAATGAAAGCGCTGGTGGCGCAGATCGACTTGGACCTGCGCCACCAGGCCCGCCCCTGGGTTCCGCTACTCGCTAGAGTCGCGGGGCCGTAGTGAGGGCGTCGGCCAACGTCCGAAGTTGTTCGGTGGCCGCGCCGAACAGAAACTCGGTGCGCTTGGCGGCCGTGAAGTAGCGGTGCACGGGGTACTCCAGGAAGATGCCGATGCTGGCGTGGACATGGACCATCGTGTGCGCCACCCGATGGCCGGCGTCGGCCGCCCAGAACTTTGCGGTGGCGACTTCGGCATCCGCGGGAATGCCTTCGGATTCGCGCCAGGCCGCCTGCCAGAGGGATAGCCGTACCGCCTCGACGTCGAGGTAAGCATCGGCCAGACGTTGCCTAACCGCCTGAAACGTGCCAATCGGCTTGTCAAATTGCTTTCGGGTGAGCGCATACTCGCTGGTGAGCTCCAGGCCGCGCTCGACGACGCCGAGCTGGTAGGCGCAGGCTGCGATGGTGGCGCGACGATGCACCCACCGGGCCGAGCCGTCGCCAGGCGCGCCGAGCACGGCGGTGTCATCTACCATCGCGTCGAGTTCCAGCAGAGCGGCGTCGGAGCCGTCGACGACATGCTGCCCGGTAACCCGCAGCCCGTCAGTAGCGCGATCAAGCACAAGCAGCAGCGGCCCTTCAGCGGTAGCCGCCTCGACGAGGAACGTATCCGCGAACGCGCCCGCTGGAACGGCGCTGTGCGAACCGTGGATGCGCCAGCCGGTATCGGTGCGCTCGGCGGCGAAGCGGTCGTCTTCCGTGGAGAGGGCAACAGCGAAGGTGGCGGTTCCCGCCGCGACCGGAGTGGCCCACCGGGTCCGCTGCTCTCTACTGCCGAACTGCGCGATCGCGGCAGCTGCGACCGCCACACTGGTCAGGTACGGCGCGGGCGCGACGGTGCGGCCGATCTCTATCAGCACACTGCACTGTTCGAGCAGGTCGAAACCGCCGCCGACCGGTGCGGGCAGCGCGGCCTCCAGTAGACCGGCGCGGGCGAGGGCCGACCAGAGCTCCCGGTCATACCCCGTTGCATCCGGAGCGTTCTTGGTGGTCCAGTCGGTGAGCACGGTGCGGGCAAGTCCGCCGAGATCGTGCTGGGCCTCGGTGAGAGTGAAGTCCATGAGAAGTCCTCGAAGTAGGGTCAGCGGGTGACGGGCAGGCCGAGCGCGGTCTTAGCGATGATGTCGCGCTGGACCTCGTTGGTGCCGCCGCCGAAGGTCAAGATGAGTGATGAACGGTGGAAGCGTTCGATTCGGCCGCGCAGCAGCGCGCCAGCGGAGTCTTGCCGTACTACCGATGAGGCGCCCAGTACCTCCATGAGCAGCCGGTACGCCTCAGTGGCCAATTCGGTGCCGTACACCTTGGTTGCCGAGGCGTCCGCGGGGTGGAGTTCACCGGAGTCCGCAGCCCAGGCGATGCGCCAGTTTCGCAGTTTCAGGTACTCGATGTGGGCGTGCACACGAGCGAGGTGCAGTCGTGCCCACTCGGAGTCGATAACCCGAGTACCGTCGGCGCGTGTGGCGCTCTCGGCCCATTCCCACACCTGGCGGAGCGATTCCTGAAGTGGTGCAGCCGAAGTCAACGCGACTCGTTCATGATTGAGCTGATTGGTGATCAGCGGCCAGCCGGCGTTCAGCTCGCCGATCACATTGGTCACAGGCACCCGCACGTCGTTGTAGAACGTCGCGCTGGTGCCCGGACCGGCCATGGTGTGAATCTTGCTCCATGAGAATCCCGGCGTCGTGGTGGGCACGATCAGAATAGAGACGCCGCGGTGCTTGGTTGCCTCCGGATCGGTCCGGGCCGCCAGCCAGATGTAGTCGGCGTATTCGATGAGGCTGGTCCATGCCTTCTCGCCGTTGATGACGAACTCGTCGCCGTCGCACACCGCTCGAGTGCGCAGGGACGCCAGATCAGTACCCGCCTCGGGCTCGGAGTAACCGATGGAGAAGTGCAACTCGCCCTTGGCGATTCGAGGCAGGAAGAAAGCCTTCTGCTCAGGGGTGCCGAAGCGCATGATGGTCGGGCCGACCGTATTCACGGTCAGGAAGGGGAAGGGGACGCCCGCTGCCGCGGCCTCGTCATTGAAGATCAGCTGGTCCATTGTCGGTCGGTTCTGGCCGCCGAACTCCTCAGGCCAGCCCAGGGTCAGCCAGCCGTCGCGGCCGAGGGTGCGAACGACCTCCTTGTAGGCGTCGGGATCGCCGTATTCGCCGCCGGATCCGGCCAGCGCCTCTCGGATTTCGGGCGTCATCAGGTCGGTGAAGTACGAGCGCAATTGCTTGCGGAGCTGCTGTTGTTCGTCCGTGAAGTCGATGTGCATCGTGGTCCTTGGATTCGGAAGTCTGAACCCTTCCGAAAATAGAACAGGTTGCACCTCGAAAGAAGGCCGTCGAGTAGCAGGAACCTGCCGCCCCGCGTGGCAGCCAATTGCCACGCCGCGGAGGGTGGTAGTGATATGCATCACTTAGGCTGTCGGCTTGCCGGATGCCGGTAGCCTGGTACTCATTGGCAACGTGGGGGGTCACATAGCTATGCATCCAGAGGGCAAGCAGTACTTTGAAACTGGGGCGAAGCAACCAGGCCGGGGTGGGATGGACGTGGGTTCGTTGCTGGCGGAGTCGCGCCGCCTGCTTGATCAAGCGATAGCCGAACATCGAGGTGTCCGCCATGAGGCCGGGGACGTCGTCCGGCTGCGCCCCGATATGGGGTGGGAACACAACCTGCAGCAATTGCTGGAACGAGCTCGTAAAGAGGCCATGCTCACGGTGGCGAGCCCGCTGCGGATCCAGCAATACAAGCCAGGTCGGCAAACGGTCGCCGATATGGTCACGACCGGCAAAGAAGTCCGGTTGCTTTACACCCCGTGCTACGCCGAGACGCGCGATTATGAATCGCTGCAGCGACAGCCCGAGCTGTGCGACCGGATCCGGGTGTCCGATGCCGACTTCCACAATATGGTGATCATCGATCGACAGGTCGCAGCGGTCTGGGGCGGGACCGGTGAGCAACGGCCCTACGGGTTCGTCATCAGCAATCCCGAACTGCTCCGGGTGCTGCATCAATTCGCTATGGCCCTCTGGGCATCGGCGCCGCAGTTGTCCAGGCATCGCACATTGTCACAACCGGAATCCGACCAGATGACGCTGGCTGTGTTGCGCGCACTCGACCTCGGATTGAAGGACGAGCTCGCCGCGCGCCGACTCGCCGTTTCGCTACGAACCTACCGCCGCTATGTCGCCGACATCATGGTCCGGCTCGGTGTCACCACCAGGTTCCAAGTCGGCGCTCGCGCGGCAGAGCTTGGTCTGCTCAAGGCATTGTCGGAACACTGATCTCGGGCATTGGAGTCGACCGGTGACCCGTGAACCTCCTATCCGGGAACGGTCTGATTCCGGACCGTATCGATGACGGCCTGTATCGAGTCGTACGGCGGCCGGCCGCGGACCACGGTCGGCAGCGCCGCGGCGTCGGGTAGTACAGCTCGCGCGACTCCCGAAAGCGCACTACGCGCGCCCGACTCGATGAAGACACGCGCCCCGTGCGCATACAGATCCACCAGTGCGGCTTCGAACCTCACAGGGAGTGTCAGGTGGCTCGCCAAGGCGGCAAGCAGATCATCGTCGTCGGTGTAGATCCGGCCGAGGATCGGTGAGTACACCGGAACTTCCAGAGGGCCACGTGAGATGCTCAGCGCGGTCGTCATTCGATGGTGAAATGCTTCAGCCACTGTCAGGAGCACCGGGCTGTGGAAAGGATACGGCGAGGCCAGCCTGGTGCTCTTGATACCTGCGTCCCGAAGGATCACCTCCGCGAGGTGCAGTGACTCGGTGCGGCCGGACAGCACGGTCTGTTGCGGCCCGTTCTCGACAGCGACGGTGAGGCCCTCGACTTCCAGCAGGTCGACCAGCGCCGAAGCGCGGCGCGCCTCACCACGCAGCGCCAGCATTCCTCCCACACCAGCAACGGTTCGCAGTGCGGCTGAGCGTGCGGACACGATCTTCGCGCCGTCGGCGACTGTGAACGCTCGACCCGCGACCAAAGCAGCGATCTCCCCGAGGCTGTGGCCCGTGAGCACGTCAGGGATGACGTCCTCGGACCGGAGTATCCGATACAGCGCGACAGCGGTACCGTATAGCGCTACCTGCAGCGCATCCGGATGCTCCCGGGCGAGGTGATCCAGGCGCGGCGGGCTATCGACGAACAGCAGCGGAGACACCGGTGGCTCGCCGATCTCGTTGAGTGCGGCGTCTATCTCCTGAAATGTGCTCCGCACTTCGCCTTTACGGGCAGCCAGTACCGTGAATACCTCTTCGAGATAGGCACCTTGCCCGGGAAACAGAAAACAGAGAGTGTAAGGGGTCACAGATAACTCCAGTCGAGTGTGCCGTGGTGGGTAAGGGTCCGCCGCCGCTCGAACAACGCTGTCCGGTTGGCGGCAGAACGCTCGTCGAGCGTGTCGCGCGCGTAGGGATCGTCGGAGGTCTACGATCCGACCTCGAGGCGGGCGAAGTTCTCGCCACGCTGGAAAGCCTTCATGTGCCGCGTGCGGAGATCGACGACACGTTCGACAACCGACCCGAGCCCGCGGTCTTTCCGGCCCGACTCGCGCTTCTCGGCCAGCCGTCGGCGAGAATGTCGTTCGGCGCGACCATCGCGGCCGCTAGGAGATGCCGCTTCGCGGCGAAGCGGCATGCGTTCGCCGAGTTCTTTGGCGGTGGCCAGACCGAGGCCGGTGGCGCCGCCGGTGACAAGTGCGACGCTGTCCGTTACAGTCATGCGCTTCTCTCCCGGATGTGCTTGTGGTTCAGATTCGTTCGATGACGATGGCGTTCTCCATGCCGACGCCCTCGCACATGGTTGCAGGCCGTAGCGTCTGCCGGTGTCCTCGAGCAGAATGACCAGTGTGGGCAGCCGTCGACCCGAGGTCGCGAAATATGTAGTGCTCACCAACCGGCTAGGCTGAGGCCGTCTCGGTGGCCCAGCGATAGTCGGCCTTGCCGGCGGGGGTGCGCTTGACCTCGTCGACCAGCACGATCGCACGGGGGATCTTGTAGCCGGCCAACGTCTTGCGGCAGTGCTCCTGGACCTCGTCGACCGTCAGTTCGGGTGCATCGGGGTAGGTCGCGATCACCGCGGCCACCTGCTGGCCCATCCGCTCGTCGCGCCTGGGCACGACGAGGGCGTCGGCGATCGACGGGTGCGCGTGCAGCGCGGCCTCGACCTCCTCGGCGAACACCTTCTCGCCGCCGGTGTTGATGCACTGTGAGCCGCGTCCGAGGAAGACAATGGTGCCGTCGGCCTCCAGCCGGCCCATGTCGCCGAGGACCGAGATGCGGGTGCCGTCGGCGCGGACCGGGAAGGTGCGGGCTGTCTTCTCCTCGTCCTTGTAGTAACCGAGGGGGACGGAGCCGATGCGGGCGATGTACCCGATCTCGTCGGTCCCCGGCGCAATCTCCTCGAGCCGTTCGTCGACGAGAATCATGTTGGGCGAGGACGCCATGCGGAGATTGCCGTCCTCGTCGACCGTGAAGGCGCCGTCATTCCCGGACTCCGAGGCGCCGAAGTTGTCCCGCAACAACAGTTCCGGTTTGACCGCGAGCATCCGCTCGCGAACGCCGACCGACCAGATCGCTCCGCCCGACGTGATCGAGAAGAGCGAACTGAAGTCGACCTTGCCCTTGCGTCGTTCCATCTCGTCGACGAGTGGCAACCCCATGCCGTCACCGACGATCAGGATCACCTGCAATCGTTCTTTCTCGATGGCCTCGACGACCTTCTTCGGGTCGAAGTCGCGCATGAGCACCACGCGGGCGCCGAGCGTGAAGAAGGTGAACAGCGAGTATATCCCGGCGCCGTGCATCAACGGTGCGGCGATGAGGAACGCCAGGTCGCGGAATTCCTTTGCTGCAGCGGCGACCTCCGCGAGATCCTGCCGGGTGTCCTCGCCGTAGGGGTTGCCGCCGGAGAGCGGCTTACGGAAGAAGTCGTCGTGGCGCCACATGACGCCCTTCGGGTACCCGGTGGTTCCGCCCGTGTACAGCACGTACACGTCGTCGCCCGAACGGGCGGGGAACTCGGCGGTGGTCGGCAGATCGCGTGCGTCGGAGAACGGGACCACCGTGATCGAGCGCGCCGCGGCCGCCGCGAGCAACTCCACCATCGGATCGCCGATGACGAGCACCGTCCGGACCAGCGGGCAGCGGTCGAGTAGATCGGCCAGCGTGCGCTGATGCTCGGGCAGTTCGACGACCACCGCGGCCGAGTCCGAGGTGGTGAAGATGTACTCGAGTTCGGACGGCGTGTACCGGTAGTTGACGTTGATCGGCACCGCGCGGATCTTGATCAGTCCGAGGACGGACGTCACGTGCTCGATGCTGTTCTTCAGGAACAGGGCCACGTGGTCGCCCTGCCGGACACCGGCCTTCGTCAGCAGGTTGGCGGTCCGGTTAGCCTCGGCGTCCAGGACGGAGTAGGTGAGATGCTGGCCCTCGTACGTCAATGCGACGCGGTCGGGGACCGCCGCGGCGACCGATTCGAAGACATCGGCGAGGTTGAACTGCATCATGATTCCTTTCATAAGACGTCTCTGGGGTCGGGGCACCGTTGGTGTAGCACCGCCGAAGCTTCGGCGATGCCCAGCGGATCTCCCGCCCGGCCTGGTCGGCAGCGCCAACGAAAGGAGCCCGGGCTTGGCCAACGCGGCCCAACAGGTACGTCGTATCCGATGTGGGGATCCAGGTCGATCTGTCCCTGATCGCGCACCTTGTCCGGCACCTGCGCGATGAGGTCGGGTATCTCCCGCTGCACATCGGTGGGTGTGAAATCCACGCCTGGCTCCCTGAATCCGAACGATTGCTGAAACCCGTTCTAGTCGGTGCCGGACGCTGATCCCGCTATCTGGCAGGAAGATGCGATCCTCCGGATCGCGTTCGCTGCGATTACCGGAAAGTGCTGATGCCGGACGACTTTCACGGCATCTTCCTGTCGATTCCCGGCAGCTCGGACCGAGCACCAGGCAGCGCCGAACCGCCCGGATGCAATACAGGCATGTCCCTTTCGTATGAGTCGCCATTCTCTTCGGATGAACCGGCTCGCAACGTAACTCGTCGTGACTCGCACAGCGAGGCGTTGGGTCTTCCTACCTTCGACGCCGGTCATTCGGATTGGGTTGACTGAACGCCGTCATCGTTGTGGGCATCGTGGGCCAATGCGACCGCTGGCCGCTCCTGAGACCAGGACCCAACCCAGAACGATTGCCTCACAGGTCTTTCTGATCGGGACCGTGATCTACGGCTCGGGAGGGGCGTCCGGGTTGGTACGTCGAGTCGGTCCGCTGTGTGTCCACCTGCTCGCCATGGGCGGCCGGCACAACCAACATCCAGGATGGCTGATCACCCTCCACAATTGGGAGGCGCCGCGTTGTGTAAGGGGAGAGGTACCAGTCGACAGGCGCTACTGATGTTCGTTTGGTCCTCGTCGATTCCGGCACCGGTGTCGACGACGCGCTAACGATGTTGACGGTTCTTGCTGCCTCCGGTTGTACCGACATCCCGGTGTATGGGTAGTCCGAGGCCCGGCCCGCAACCATCGGCACCTTCGCTCCATGGTGCCGATGGCTTTGGCGACTGTGGTCTGCGCCCGCATGCAGGGCAACACGTGAGCTGTGAGTAGGCCGTCGACCAACTGCTCCGCATTAGCCACGACCCTCCTGGCGAGGCCGATCTGCTGTGCCTCGGCCCGCTCACCAATCTCGCTGCCGCCGTCGACCGTGACCCAACGGCTCTGCAGCGGTTCCGGTCCGTGACGATCATTGGCGGGATGGGCGCGGCGGACCGCCGCGGTGAGGTCGCGGCGACGCTGCCGACGTTCCTCGCCAAGGGAGATACGAACACGAACTACGATCCCGTAGCCGCCGCTCGGGTTGCGTCCGCGCCGGGCCCTGTCACCTGGGTGGGAATGGATGTCACCGGCCGCCTCCAGATGCCGTGGACTGAGTCGGGGGAGCTGGCGGGGACCACGAAGATCGCCCGGTTCGTGCACGCGATTACCGCCGACTACCACATGTACTGCACGAGTACCTACGACGTCGACCATCCGATCTACACCTCGCACGACGGTGTGGCCGCAGCGGTGATGCTCGACCCGGCAGTGATCCTTGCCAGCGAGGAGGCGACCGGCGTCGTCGAGTGGTCGGCGGATGGTCGTGCGAGCTGGTGGGGTCTGAGTCCTGGTGGGACGCAGTCGGCCGCGGTGCACCGCGTTGTCACCGAGATCGACTACGAGGCTGTCCGTACACGGATCAACAGGACGCTCGCGGGCTTCTGAACCTGGATCCACCGATCGCGGCTCGATCTGCAGCCTCATCGCTAGAGATGTATTGCAGTGCAACAAATGTCTCTAATGGACATTGGCCGGCGGACGCACCTGCGAGGTGCGCGGCGATCATCTGATGTGTGGCGTGGATACTGCTTTGTTCACGGGGGGTGGGAAAGCGCGGGTCCTGTTTTCCGTCGGTGGGGTGGGTTAGGTTGGTGGGTGTGGGGGAGGTGGTGTGGTACAGCTACCGGTTGGGGCCGGGCATCAGGCGCGGCGGGTGCCGACCGGTGATTGGCGTCGGTGCGGGATTTTGTGTAATGAGGCTGTCCACCAGCAGAAGTCGGGCGGTAGACCGTTGTTCCGGAAGTTGTCGAAACTGTTGACGGCGGCGCGGTCCCACAATGTGTAGTTGCGCGATGGGTCGCAGGTCGCGCAGCAGCAGATGTTGCGGACGTACGCACAGGCACTCGAGCAGTCGGTCACGGTGAAGGGTCGCGGCCGGCCGACGTTCAAGAACCGCAAGAAGGAGCTGTTGTCGTTGGAGTACACGCGCCGCGGGTTCAGGATCCGTGATGGCCGGTGTTGCCGAAGGGCGTCTCGGTGCCGGTGGTGTGGTCGCGGGAGTTGCCGTCGGACCCGACCAGTGTCCGGCTCACGCGGGATGCGCTCGGCCCTTGGTATGCCTCGTTCGTCGCCCGCCGCGGCGCCCCCTTCCGTGCCGGAGGGGGTGGGTGGGATCGGTGTTGATTGAGGTGTGACTACGACGGCGACCACCACCGATGTCGGGTTCGATCTGCCGTATCTCGGGCACCGCAAACGCTGCGCGGCGGAGCTGGCGAATGTGCAGCGGAAGATGGCCCGCCGCCACACCGGTCGGCGGGGGCGGCAGTCGCGGGGCTACCTGCGTGCGCGGCGGGAGGCGACGAAGCTGCACAAGAAGGCGGCGCGACAGAACCAGCACGACAGCAGGGTGTGGGCGAAGCACGTTGTCGAATGTCATGACCTGATCGCGGTGGAGGACTTCCAGCCGCGTTTCCTGGCGCGGTCGACGATGACACGCAAGGCGGCGGACGCCGCGATCGGTGCGGCGAAGCGTGAACTTCTTGAGCGTGGTGTTCGGGCCGGCCGTCAGCGTCAGGTGGATGCGCAATCGCGGCGACCACCGCGTCGATGAATCGGGCAGTGGATGCGGTTCCGCCGAGGTCGGCGGTGCACACGCCCTGCCCGATGACGGTTTCAACGGCAGCTTCGATCCTGCTTGCAGTACGACCTAGAACCGAATGCTCGTACCGTGTGCCGACGGTGTCGGCGAGGTTGAGAAGAGTCGGGTCGCGCGGAGCTTGCGCGCCAACGTTCGTTCCGAAACCTGAGCGCTACCACCACCGGGAAGTCTCAACGTTAGCCCATGCACTGGGCAGGCACCCCGGAAGAGATCGCCGAGGCCGTCCTGTTCCTAGGTTCAGGCAAGGCGAGCTACGTCACCGGGCACATTCTCCTTGTTGACGGTGGCCTCACGCCGGGGCGGACCCCTCCACCGGAGCTCGTGAATGAGGGCGGCACCGGCTGTGTCGGGCCTATGGTTCTCTGAGGCGCCGTCACACTCGGCACACTTCAGAAAGTCAATCCCGGCGCTGATCCAGCCCGAACGTCGGCTCGGTAGTGTTATAGCGCGTGGCCAGAACCTTCACGATCAGGCAGGGGGCAGAGGCAGACACCGGCAAGGCTGTAAAGACCCTCGGGGATGCCTTTGCCGACTACCCGTTCACCCGCCACACCGTCGATTCACGTGATCACGAGAGCCATGTCCGTTCGTTGCAACGACTGTTCCTAACCGAAATCGGCATGCAGTGCGGGAAAGTGTGGGTGTCCGATGACGTTACCGCGGTAGCGGTATGGACCACGCCGTCGTCGACCGGACTGGATGCGGCGTTCAGATCTATCGCGGACCAAGTCACCGGGTTGTACGGAGACCGAGCCGAAGTCGGGCATACCTGGAGACATCGTCGCAATCCAACGCCAGGTTCTACGAACACCTCGGGTTCGAGGTGACAGGCAGTGTGACACTTCCCGACGGTGGTCCGAATGTTTGGGGCGCACGTCATCACGCGTTGCACTCACGGACGAAGCGACTGGAGGGCTGAGGCCCGTGGATCCTGTCTGGTTCTTGGCGACTGTTGGCGTCGATCCCGCATCGCACGCTGGGCGATCGAGGAGTGCTTCCAGACCACCAAGAACGAGGTCGGCCTAGACCACTACCAGGTCCGGTACCGGCACATCACCTTGTCGATGGCCGCGGCAGCCTTCCTGACGATCCTGCGCCGCGGCGCTCGAGATGAGGGGATATCCGACCGGCGCCAAAGATCTAATCCCTCTGACAATCAACGAGATACGGCGATTGTTCAACCGCGTCGCCTGCCCCGTGCGCCACGCCCTCATCCACGTCTGGCACTGGTCGAACTGGCCCCGTGCCAGCCAGGTCAGAGCCCGCGCCAGCCACTACAAATACCAACATCACAAACTGTCGTTGCAGTACTAGGTGCTCGAGACCTGCGGATCCGCCGCGGCGCAGGTTTGAATCGCACACCACGGACGCGGCGCTCGGCGAGCGTGATGATCTCTTTGTCGGGTAGGTCGTGCGCGACCTGGGTGACTCCGACGAAACCTCGACCGAGCTGGGTAAGGGCGTCGAGTAGGAAGCTCTGGTCGAACCGTTGGACGGACCCGGAGACGACGGCGCCGCCGACGACCGGCAAACCGGCGGTGCGGTCCCGGTACTGGGCGACGGTGAAGACCTCGGGTATGAACCCGTTGTTCTCGAACAGCGGGAAGCGGCTGTCGATCACATGGAAGGGGGCATCGAAGAGTGGGACTCGGCTCGCCACGAGCGCTCACCTTTCGTCCGTCGGAAGCCCCGTCCAGGAGGCGGGATCTAGTTCCAGTTGTCGATCTTGACGTCCCGAGGATCTGGTGCGCCCGTGCCGGTTTCGACCATCGCCTTCAGGCTCATCAGGAAGAGTGCCCATTTGGTGCTGCAATGGTGCATGAACTCCACGGGTTCCTTCCACCTTTCGTGTGTGAAGAGGACGACCGTGTAGTCGCCGTCGCGTCGGAGGTCCCACACCACTCGGGTGCCGACCCATTCCTCGGGCCCTTCGATCACCTCCCACAGCACTCGCTTCGCGGGCTGGAGCTCGATCACCTTCATATCGAAACCGTCTGCTCCGAAGCGGAACTGGAGTGTCCCTCCGACGTTCGCGTCTCCGTCTGTGTCGCTGGCCCACCAGCCGGCAAGCCCGTCGACCGTCGTCAACGCCGCATAGACATCGTCGACGGAAGGCGACTTGATCCCGACCCTGTGCAGAATGTCAACCATCTCGAGTCCCTCTCTCTTCTCACTTTTGTCTGTTGCGTTGGATTGCTTCTGCGATCCGCTTGATGCGCTGCAGCCTGGCGTCCCATGTCGACCCGACGGCATTGAGCTGCTCTACGGCGCGGGCGAGTTGTGCGTCATCGACCCGGTAGAGCCGCTCCCGGCCCGCGGGCGTCACATGCACCAAACCGACGCGGTCGAGAACTCCGAGGTGTTTCGCGACAGCTTGACGGGTCACGGGTAGCTGCTCACTGAGACTGGTCGCCGTCCCCTCGCCGTCTGCCAGCAGCAGGTCGAGCATTCGTCGCCGTGTCGGGTCCCCGATCGCGGACCAGAGCCCGTCGTCGACAACGGAGTTCATCGGCTCGCACCCAGACGGCTGATGTACTCGACGAGGCGCGGCAGATGCCGGTCCCATCCCTCGATGTGCGAGTTGTACTGCTCCTCGAGAACAGCGATCTCCCAACCCATCTCACGGAAGCCGGTTTCCGTCATGCGGACCGTCGTGCCCTCTCCCGAGGGGACGAGCTCGAACGTCACCAACAGGGAGTTGCCGGGGGCCGCTGCCTCGTCGGCCGGGTGAACCCAGCGGAAGGAGAACAGTCGGGGTGGCTGAGCGTCGATCACCGTGATCGGGGCGACATGTCCGTCGGGGGAGGTCCTGTCGCCCCACACGAGTTCGCCGACGGAGCCCGGGACCGGTTCCAGGTCGACGACCTCGTCGGGCCACCACTCCTTCAGGTGCTCGGGACTGCTGATGACCTCGTAGACCACGTCGGGCTCGGCTTCGACGTATATCGAGCGCTCGATTCGTCCGTACTCCATGCCGTCTCCTCTATCGCAACGTTTGGTTGCACATGAGGGTATCCGGCCGCGGGCCGTATGCGCAACCAATCATTGCGCTTTGTTCTGGTGGTCGGATGGTTTACCGCAGGGCCGGATCGCCGAGGTGGAGTACACGTGCCCCGGATGACTTGGCCATCCGGGGCAACTGCAACACCCGGCACTACGGGAACGTCGCACCCGCGATCACGCAGTGACGAGTACCCGCCCGGCGGATCGGCGCCGTGACGCACCGATCGCCCGGCACACCAGGTAGATCACGAACGAGATCGCGGTGACGAACGTCGAGACGGGCACGCCGGGTGCGAGCGAGAGCAGGATGCCGCCGACTGCGGCCAGTTCGGCGAACAGGACCGCCAGCACCGTGGCCCGCAGTGGGCTCGCCGTGACGTGCCCGGCCGCGGCGGCCGGGGTGATCAGCAGCGCCATGACGAGCAGTGCGCCGACGATCTGGACACCGAGGGCGGCGGTGATGCCGACCAGGACGGCGAACACGATCGACAGGCCGCGCACCGGGACACCGCGCGCGGCGGCCACATCGGGGTCGGTGCTCGCGAACAGCAGTGGGCGGTAGATCACGGCGAGCGTGCCGATCACCACGACGGCGCAGCCCAGCAGTAGCGCCAGGCCGGAGTTGCCGGGGGCCACGATCTGTCCGACGAGCAGTGAGAAGCTGGTGCCGGTGCGGCCGTCGTATGCCCACAGGAACAGCACCGACAGGCCCAGTCCGAAGGCCATGATGACGCCGATCACCGAATCGCGTTCACGCGCTTTGGTTCCCAACAACCCGAACAGCACTGCGGCGACGACGGATCCGACGACGGCGCCGATACCGACACCGACTCCGATCAGGAGGGCGGCCGACGCGCCGGTCAGCGACAGTTCCGACGTCCCGTGCACCGCGAACGACATCTGCCGGCTCACGATCAGCGGACCGATCACGCCGGCGAGCAGGCCGAGGATCGCGCCCGCGATGAGCGCCTGTTGGACGAAGTCGTACCGCAGCAGATCCGCGGTGGCGGAGAAGTCGAACATGTGCGACATCGCCTCAGTGAACTTGTTGCTCATGCGTGGTCCTCGGTGTGGTGGACGCCCTCGCCGGGGCGGGGTCCGCCGCCGCTGCCGAGCGCGTCGATCGCGTCGCCGGTGCCGACGACCACCAGGCGGCCGCGCACGTGCAGCACCTCGACGTCGGTGCGGTACAACTCGGACAGGACCTCGGAGGTCATGACCTCGGCGGGGGTGCCGATCCGGAACTGGCCGTCGACGAGGTACAGCACGCGGTCGACGAGGGGCAGGATCGGGTTGATCTCGTGGGTCACGAACAGCACCGCGGTGTCGTGTTCGCGGCGACGCCGATCGATCAGTTCGGAGACGCGGTGCTGGTTGGCGAGGTCCAGGCTCAGCAACGGTTCGTCGCACAGCAGCACCTTGGGGTCGCCGACGAGGGCCTGCGCGATCCGCAGCCGCTGCTGCTCGCCGCCGGACATCGACCCGATCGGGGCGTCCGCATAGGACTGGGCACCCACCTGCGCGATCGCGGAGTCCACGACCTTGCGCCGCTCGGCCCGGCCGAACAGCCCGGTACCCCAGCGGTGCCCGTCGTAGCCGAGGCCGACGAGGTCGCGACCGCGCAGGGGCAGTCCCTCGTCGAGCGACTTCTGCTGCGGGACGTAGCCGACGTGCGAGTTACCGGTCCTCGCCGGGGTCCCGGCGATCCGCACGGTGCCGGAGGTGGGTGCGAGCTGGCCGAGCAGGATCTTCATGAGCGAGGTCTTGCCGGAGCCGTTGGGGCCGAGGACAGCGACGAACTCGCCCTGCTCGATCGTCAGGTCCAGGCCCGACCACAGCGTGCGTTCACCAAACGACAACCGCGCGTCGCGCAGTTCGACGGCGGGTGCGGCGACCGCGCCGGCCGCGGTGCTCACCGTGCTCATGATCCGGAGTTCAGGGCGTCGGCCAGCGACTGCGCGGTCTGTGCCTGCCACTGCACGAAGTCCGTGCCCTCGGGCAGGGTCTCGGTGATCTCGACGACGGGGATGCCGGCGCTCTCGGCTGTCTCGCGCATGTTGCGGGTGACCTTGTCCTCGGTCTGCGAGTTGTAGACCAGCACGCGGACCTTCTTGTCGGTGAACAGCTGCCGTGTCTCGGCGATCGCGGCCGGCGCCGGATCGGTGCCGTTCTCGACGGCGCTCGTGAAGGCCTCCGGCGTGAGGTCCTTCAGTTCGGCGGCCTGCAGCAGGTAGTGGGCGATCGGCTCGGTCTGCGCGACGGGAGCGTCGCGGTGTGCGGCCGCGATGCCGGCGGACGTCTCGGACACCTGGCGCAGCTGCGCACGGAACGCCTCGGCGTTGCCGGTGTAGACGTCGGCGCCCTCGGGATCGAGCTTGCCCAACTCCGCGGCGATCGCGTTGGCGGTCGCGGAGACCGTGGGGATGTCGTACCAGACGTGCTCGTTGACCGAGCCGTGCGAATGGCCCGCGTGCTCGGAGTCGGACTCGGTCGCGTGCGGGCCGGTGCGCTCCTCGTAGAGGTCGAACGCGTCGACGGTGGGCTTGGAGCCGGTGGACTCGATGATGTCCTCGACGAACTGGTCGTAGCCGCCGCCGTTGAGGATCACCAGCGACGCATCGCTGATCTTGGCGGCGTCGGCCGGGCTGGCCTCGTACGAGTGCGGATCGGCCGAGGGTTCGGTGACGATCGAGGTGACCTCGAGGCGGTCGCCGGCGACGGCCTGCGCCACGCTGCCCCACACGTTGGTGGAGGCGACGACGCGGATCTGGCCGTCGGACCCGGGGGAGCTGCCGCACGCCGTCAGTGTCACCGCGGCGAGGGTCACCCCGATGGCCGCCGCGGCGGAACGTAAGGCATTGGACATGCCGGACATGCGCACAACTACTCCTGGTCACGAATCGGATGATCGGGTGGCCCGGTGGCGGGCCCTTAACGTTATTGGTAACCGTTTCCGTTTACACTTTAGCGGAAGTTTGCAGGTCGCGTCCCTCCAGGTGGTATGTGAGGTGCGTCCGAGTTCGCCGTGCGGCCTCCGAACCGCTACCGTCCCGTTATGCCAAGGTCTCGACAGCCACGCCGCCAAGCCACTCTGGCGTCGCTCGCCGCCGAGCTGAAGGTCTCGCGGACGACCGTCTCCAATGCCTACAACCGTCCCGACCAGCTTTCGGCCGAACTCCGCGAACGTGTGCTGCTCGCGGCCAAGCGTCGCGGATACCCGGGCCCCGACCCGGTGGCCCGCTCGCTGCGGACCCGCCGCGCCGGCGCTGTCGGCCTCCTTCTCACCGAGGCGCTCAGCTACTCCTTCCGGGATCCTGCGGCGATGAGCTTCCTCGCGGGACTCACCGAGTCGTGCGAGGAGGCGGGCTACGGCCTGCTGCTCATCCCGGCCGGCCCCGGCCGCGACGAGGTGGAAGCCGCGGCGGTGGTCCAGCAGGCCGGCGTGGACGGATTCGTCGTATACTCGGTCGCCGCCGACGACCCCTACCTGGCAGCGGTGCGGGAACGGCACCTGCCCACCGTCATCTGTGATCAGCCGCGCGAGATGCCGGGCGCATCGCTCATCGGCATCGACGACCGTGGTGCCATGCGTAAGGTCGCTGATTATCTGATCTCATTGGGCCACAAGGAGATCGGTGTGCTCTGCATGCGTCTGGGGCGGGACCGCTCGGACGAGGTCGTGGACAGCGGACGCCTGCAGGCGTCGAACTTCCACGTCCAGCGCGAGCGAATCCTCGGCATCCACGACGCCATGCAGGCGGCGGGACTCGATCCGGAGGCGCTCACGGTCGTCGAACGCTACGAGCACACGGCTCAGGACGGATATTCCGCTGCCGCACAGGCTTTGGCGGTCAATCCGCGCATCACCGCGCTGGTGTGCACCACCGACGTCCTCGCCCTCGGCGCACTCGACTGGGCGCGCTGCGAGGGTGTGGACGTCCCCGGACGCCTGTCGATCACCGGATTCGACGGTGTCGAGGACGCACTCCGGGAGGGTCTGACGACGGTGCGCCAGCCGGGTGAGGACAAGGGCAGGCGCGCGGGAGCGCTGCTGCTGTCCGGCTCGGACTCGGGCGTCACCACGGTCGAGATGCTCGAGACGGAGCTGTTGCGCGGCCACACCGCGGCCTCCCCGCCCGAGCCCTGACCGGTGCTCAGCCCGTGATGTCCGCGCTGAGCAGCTGCGCGCACCGCAGCAGCCCCAGGTGGCTGTACGCCTGCGGATGGTTGCCCAGTGAGCGTTCGGCGACGGGGTCGTACTCCTCGGCCAGCAGTCCGGTCGGTCCCGCGGCGTTCACCAACTGCTTGAACAGGGCCTCGGCGTCCGACCGCTGACCGATCAGCAGGTACGCCTCCACCAGCCACGCGGCGCACAGGTGGAAGCCGCCCTCGGTGCCGGGCAGCCCGTCGTCGTGGTGGTAGCGGTACACGGTCGAGCCGCTGCGCAGTTCGGCCTCCGTCGCGACGACCGTCGCGGCGAACCGCTCGTCCTTCGGGTCGATCAGCCCGGACAGTCCGATGAACAACGTGGCCGCATCCAGGTCGGTGCCGTCGTAGGCGGCGGTGTACGACTCGACGTCCGCGTTCCACCCCTTCTCGGTCACTTCCTCACAGATCTCGCTGCGCAGCGCCGCCCAGTTCTTGCCGGGTTCCCGGCCGAAGTTCTCGGCCAGCGTGAGCGCGCGGTCGATGGTGAGCCAGCCCATCACCTTCGAGTACACGTGGTGCCGGGGGTTGTCGCGGATCTCCCAGATGCCGTGGTCGGGTTCGCTCCAGCGCCGCTCGACCGCCTCGACCATCGCGGACACGAGTTCCCAGTCGCGGTCGGTGAGTGCGTCGTCCCCGGTGATGCCCTTCCTCTGCCTGGCCAGCGCCAGGTTGGAGACCAGATCGACGATCGGGCCGAACACGTCCAGTTGCACTTGCTGATTCGCGGCGTTGCCGACGCGCACCGGACGGGATCCGGCATAGCCGGGCAGTGAGTCGATGACCGCCTCCGGCGGCAGGCCGGTTCCGTACAGCGTGTAGAGCGGGTGCAGCCGCTCCGGGCCGTGCAGCGTCTCGAGCACTCCGTGCACCCACTCGAGATAGTTCTCGGCCTCCTCGAGCGACCCGAGGCTCACCAGCGCAGACGCGGTCAGCGCCGCGTCGCGCAGCCAGCAGTAGCGGTAGTCCCAGTTGCGGACGCCGCCGATCTCCTCGGGCAACGACGTTGTCGCGGCGGCGAGGATCGACCCGCTCGGCGCGTGCACCAGCCCGCGGAGGGTGAGCGCCGATCGCTTCATCAGATCCGGCTTGAGCGGCGGCAGGTCGAGCGTGTTCACCCAGTCTCGCCAGTACGATTCGGCGATCTCCCGGCGCTCCGGCTCCGACAGCAGTGAGGGTCCCAGATCTTCGGTGCCGCAACGTAGTTCGAGAACGATGGGGCCCTGCGACGGGTCGACGACCGCGAGCGCGGTCTGCTGGGTGCCGTCGGTGGTGATGTCCCAGTGCACGCCGGGGGAGCGCAGCACCATCGGCTCGCTCGTGCCGGAGACCCGGAGCCCGTCGGCGTCCGGCTCCAGCTGCACGGGAACCTGACCGAACTCCGGCCGGGGTGCGAAGCTGACGACCGCCTTCGCGCGGCCCGTGATGACGCGGGTGAGGTCGGTGCGGCTCGGCTGGACGTCGTGCGGCAGGTAGTCGGTGACCGTGAGGCTGGCCCAGCGGGTCTGCACGGTCATGGTGCCGTCGAGGTACTGCTGGCTCAGCGGCAGCGCCTCGCGCTGGGGGCCCACGCTGAAGTGGCCGGCCTCGGTGCCGCCGAGCAGGTGTGCGAACACCGCGGCCGAATCCGGTTCGGGGTGGCACAGCCACGTCATGTTGGCGTCGGGCGTGATGAGCGCGACCGAGCGGGGGCTCGCCAGCATCGTCAGCCGCTCGATGGGCGGCGCGTCCGCGCCCGACAGCCACGTCCGGCGCTCCTCGAGCAGGAACGCCAGCGCCGCGGCCACGTCCTCGGTGGAGTCGACGCGGTATTCGGCGAGCGTGTCGCCCTCGCCGACCTTGATGCCGATGTCGGGACCCTGCAGGCGGTCGAACGCCTTCTCGTCGGTGACGTCGTCGCCGAAGAACACGGCGGCCGTCGCCGCCTCCTGGTGACGCAGGATGTCGAGCGCGTTGCCCTTGTCGGTCGCGACGACGGCGAGTTCGATGACGGCTTTGCCCTCGGTGACCTGTACGCCGGTCCACAGGGCGGCCTCGGCGTGCACGGCCGCGAGCGCCTTGGCGCCCGCCTCGGGGCTGGCGTTGCGTACGTGCAGGGCGGCGCTGGCCGGCTTGGTCTCGATGGTGACGCCGGGGTGCAGGTCCGCGATGCGGGACAGCTCGGACGTGACCTCGCCCAGGAGCTTGCGGGCATTCGCGTCGATCGCGTGCACGAACCCGACGTCGAACTCGGAGCCGTGGCTGCCGACCAGCTGGACCTCGGCGGGCAGCCGGGACAGCGTCGCGAGGTCCTTGAGCGCGCGACCCGAGATCACGGCGGCCGTGGTGGCGGCCAGTCCGGCCAGCGCACGCAGGGCCCGGACGGACTCGGCGTGGGGGTACGCCTTCTCCGGATCCGAGACGATGGGCGCCATCGTGCCGTCGTAGTCGGACGCCACCAACAGGCGGGGTGTCCGTGCCACGGTGGCCAGGGCTCGGCGGAGTTCGATCGGCAGATCCAGAGCGCTCACAGGTTCAAACCTAAGCGATTACGGGCGCGCTGGCGCGCCGCCCTCGAAGTGCCGGCTGCCACACCGGGTCACACGGGTGTCCGGGACCCGTCGCCGAGGAGCAGTTCGACGGTCAGTTCCAGGCGCTTCGCGACGTCGGTGGCCGACGAGCGGCGGGTGAGCCAGGCCACCAGATTCGACAGCCACACGTCGCTTATGACGCGGGAGATCGCGAGCTCGTCCTCGGTGGGTTCGCCGTCGGTCATGGCCCGCGCGAACAGCGTGTCCATGAGCTTGCCGACCTGGTCCACCTCGGCGGCCGCCGACGCGTCGGCGAACATGAACGCCCGGGTCATGGCCTCGGTGAGGAGGGGGTCGCGCTGCATCGCCTTGGTGATCTGGCCGAGAATGAGCTGCATCCGCTCGAGCGGGCTGCGGCCCGGGGGGATCTTGCCCTTGGACTCGATCCGCTCGAACTCACGCGCGAGGGCGGACACCAGCAGGTGCACCTTCGACGGGAAGTATCGGTAAAGGGTGCCCACCGCGACGTCGGCGCGTTCGGCGACGGCACGCATCTGCACGGCCTCGTAGCCGCCCTTGGAGGCGAGTGCGAGGGTCGCATCGAGGATCCTCTTGCGGCGCTCGCGCTGAGCGTTGGAGCTGAGATCGTCCTCGCTGAGGGTCGTGACCGTGCCCCCTGTAGAACGGGATCGGGATGAGGTGGTCATCGACAGTTTCCTTCACGCCTTGACTCTTGACGGCCGAGCATATTAGAACACGTTCTAGATGAAAATGTCATCTATGAGAGGCGGGTAGACGTTGTGACAATCGCCACCACCGACGAGCAGAGGGCCGTCCAGGAGTCGATTCAGGCGTGGGCCCGCTCCGCGGCCCCACTGACCATTTTACGTGAAGGACCTGCGGATTTCTGGCGTCGTACGTGGCCCTCGGTGGCATCCCTGGGGCTGTTCGCCGTGGGCGTTCCGGAGTCCGTCGGTGGGGTCGGCGGACAGGTGGTCGACCTGGCCGCGATGTTGGAGCAGGCGGCCACGGAACTGGTGGGCGGTCCTGTTCTACCGACCGCGCTCGCGGGGCTGGTCCTCGGGCGCGCCGACGGCGCCGTGGCGAAGCAGTGGGCCGCGCAGATCGCCGAGGGCGAGTTGCCGTGTGCGGTCGTCGTCGACGGTCCCGCGGTCTCCGCGGTCCCGGACGCCGACGGCGGTCTGGTCCTGACCGGCGACGCCGGGAACGCGCTGGGCGGCGAGCCGGGTGTCGCGGTGCTGGTGTCGGCGCGTTCCGGCGACTCCGCCGACGGCACCGTGTGGTGCCTCGTCGACGGCGAGGCACCGGGGCTGACCGTCGAGCCGCTCGACATCCTCGACAAGAGCCGCGGCACCGCCCGGGTCCGTTGTGAGGGTGTGGCTGTCTCCGCCGATCGCATCGTCAGCGGTGTCGCTCCGGGACTGGTGCGCGACCTCGCCGCGACCCTCGCGGCCGCCGAGGCCGCCGGCGTCGCGGGCTGGAGCCTGCGGACCGCGGTCGACTACGCGAAGATCCGCGAACAGTTCGGCAAGCCGATCGGCTCGTTCCAGGCGATCAAGCACCTGTGCGCCGAGATGCTGTGCCGTGTCGAGCAAGCGCGCGCGGTCGCGTGGGACGCGGCCGTCGCCGCCGAGGACGCCCTGCCGGACCCGGACACGGGCGGCGCCGGAACCTCGGAACTGCCGATCGCGGCCGCGGTCGCGGCGTCGATCGCGCTCGACGCCGCGGTGCAGACGGCCAAGGACTGCATCCAGGTCCTCGGCGGCATCGGGTTCACGTGGGAGCACGACGCGCACTTCTACCTGCGGCGTGCGGTCTCGCTCAAGCAGATCCTCGGCGGCAGCAACGTGTGGCGCGCGCGGGTCGCGGACCTGACGCGGGAGGGCGCCCGCCGGCACCTCACGATCGACCTGTCCGAGCTCGATCCGCAGGCCGAGTCGGGGCGTGCCGCGATCCGCGACGAGGTGACCGCGCTGGCCGCCGTCCCGGAGTCGGAGCGTCGGGTGGCGCTCGCCGAGTCGGGCTACGCGGCACCGCACTGGCCGCGCCCGTACGGACGCGGCGCGTCGGCGGCCCAGCAGATCCTCATCGGCGAGGAGATGGCCGCGGCCGGCATCGAACGCCCCGACCTCGTGATCGGCTGGTGGGCCGTGCCGACGGTTCTCGAGCACGGGAGCCCCGAGCAGATCGAGCGGTTCGCACTGCCGACGTTGCGCGGTGAGATCACGTGGTGCCAGCTGTTCAGCGAGCCCGGTGCGGGATCGGACCTGGCGTCACTGCGGACGACGGCCGAGAAGGTCGACGGCGGCTGGAAGCTCAACGGCCAGAAGGTGTGGACGTCGCTGGCCCGCGAGGCGGACTGGGCGATCTGCCTGGCCCGAACCGACAAGGACGCGCCCAAGCACAAGGGCATCACGTACTTCGTGCTCGACATGCGTACCGCCGGGATCAACATCTCGCCGTTGCGAGAGATCACCGGTGACGCGCTGTTCAACGAGGTGTTCCTCGACGACGTCTTCGTCCCGGACGACTGCGTCGTGGGGCAGGTGAACGGCGGTTGGAAGCTGGCCCGCACGACGCTCGCGAACGAGCGGGTCGCGATGAGTGGTGGGTCGTCGCTCGGCAAGGCCGTCGAGGAACTGCTCGAGCTGGCCGGCGATCCCGATCCGGTGACCGTCGACCATCTGGGGGCGCTGATCGCCGAGGCGCTCGTCGGGTCCCTGCTGGAGCTGCGTACCACGCTGCGCCAGCTCGACGGCCAGGATCCGGGGCCCGCGTCGAGCGTCCGCAAGCTCGTCGGTGTCCGCAACCGTCAGGCGGTCGCGGAGTTCGCCGTCGAGCTCGCCGGTGAGGCGGGGTGGGTCGAGGGGCCGCTCACCCGCGAGTTCCTGAACACACGGTGCCTGTCCATTGCGGGCGGGACGACGCAGATCCTGCTCACGGTGGCTGCCGAACGCCTGCTGGGGCTGCCGCGCGACTGACGGTTCCCCGTCCGGGCCCGGCGTGGCGAGAACGTGATGAACGTGTTCTCGCCACGCCGGGCCTTTCGTCATTCACCTGCAGGTGATAGAACAGGAACACGTTCTAGATCACAGGCGGGATTGGCAGCGTGGACTTCTCTCAGGATCAGACTCAGGAAACGGTGGCGGAGATAGTCGTGGGCCTGTTGGCTCGCGAGCACTCCGATCCCGCCGACACCGGTGGTTTCAACGCCGAGTTGTGGCAGGCGCTCGCGAAGGCGGACCTGCTTTCGCTCGCGGTGCCGGAACGGCTCGGCGGTGACGGGTTGGGCGTCGCCGAGGTGGCGACCATGCTCACCGAGATCGGCCGCGGCGCGGCGCCGGTTCCGGCGCTCGCCACGTTGGGCTTCGGCCTCCTCCCGGTTCTCGCATTGGGGACCACCGAGCAGCAGGACGCCCTGCTCGACGGAATCGCGGGCGGACGGATCCTCACCGCGGCCGTCGCGGAACAGGGTTCGGCGTTCCCTGCGAAGCCGTCCACCACCGCGGTCGCGGACGGCGATCACGTCGTCGTGACCGGGCACAAGGTCGCGGTGCCGTTCGCGGACATCGCATACCGGATCCTGGTGCCCACCGACGCCGGCGTTGTCGTGGTGGCCCCGGACGCTCCCGGCGTCACGCTCACCAAGAGCGCGACTTCCGCGGGCGGACCGGAGTTCTCGGTCCGGCTCGACGGGGTGCGGGTGCCGTCCGCCGACGTCCTCGGTGACGGACTCGACGGTGTCGCGACCCTCAACCGGATCGCGCTCGCGAGCCTCGGCGCGTACGCCGACGGACTCCTCGCCGGCGCCACCGGCCTGGCGGCCGACCACCTGACCACCCGCGAGCAGTTCGGCAAGCCGCTCGCCGCGTTCCAGGCGGTGGCCCAGCAGATCGCCGATGTGTACGTCACGTCCCGTACGCTGCACGTCTCGGCGCTGGCGTCCACGTGGCGGGTGTCCGAGGACCTGGACTCCGAGGACGATCTCGACGTGATGGCGTACTGGATCGCGGCCGAGGTGCCCGCCGCGATGCGCACGTTGCACCACCTGCACGGTGGGCTCGGTGTCGACGTCACCTATCCCATGCACCGCTACTTCTCCATTGCCAAGGATCTGGCCCGTCTCGTCGGCGGCGCCTCGTACCGACTCGACCTCGTGGGGGCCCGGTGTTCATCGATCTGACACCCGAACAGCGTGAGCTGCAGGCGGAACTGCGCCGCTACTTCTCCGGACTGATCTCGCCGGCCGAGGCCGAGATCATGCTCACCGAACGCCACGGCCCCACCTACCGGGACGTGATCCGCCGCATGGGCAAGGACGGCTGGCTGGGCGTCGGCTGGCCCGTGGAGTTCGGCGGCCGCGGCTTCGGTGAGATCGAGCAGCAGATCTTCGTCAATGAGGCTGTGCGAGCAGATGTTCCGTTGCCGTCGGTGACGTTGCAGACCGTCGGCCCGACGCTGATGACGTACGGCACCGAGGAGCAGAAGCGCAAGTTCCTGCCGGCGATCCTGGCCGGCGAGGTGCACTTCGCGATCGGCTACTCGGAGCCCGACGCCGGCACCGACCTTGCGGCCCTGCGCACCACCGCCGTCCGCGACGGCGACGACTATGTCGTCAACGGGCAGAAGATCTTCACGACCGGTGGCCACGACGCCGACTACATCTGGCTCGCGGTCCGCACCGGCGACGCCGAATCGCGGCACCGGGGTATCTCGATCCTCATCGTGGACACCAAGGACCCCGGGTTCACCTGGACGCCGATCATCACCGCGGACGGCGCGCACCACGTCAACGCCACGTACTACTCCGACGTCCGGGTGCCGGCGAGCATGCTTGTCGGCGAGGAGAACAAGGGCTGGAAGCTCATCACGACCCAGCTCAATCACGAGCGCGTCATGCTCGGGCCGGCCGGCCGCGTCGCCGGGCTGTACGAGAAGGTGTACGAGTGGGCCGCGAAGCGGGATCTGTTGTCGCTGCCGGACGTCCGACGTGGGCTCGGCGAGATCCACGCGACGTACCGCCTCAACGAGCTGCTGAACTGGCAGGTCGCTGCCGCGACCGGTGACGTCGACATCGCCGACGCGTCGGCCACCAAGGTCTTCGCCACCGAGCGCATTCAGCGGGTGGGTCGGATCGCCGACGAGATCGTCGGCGCGCACGGCGACCCGGGTGATCCCGAGACCGCCGCGCTGATGCGCTGGCTGGACGTCCAGATCAAGCGCAATGTCGTCATCACGTTCGGTGGCGGTGTCAACGAGGTCATGCGCGAGTTGATCGCGGTGGCCGGTCTGGGACTGCCGAGGGTGCCGCGATGACCGATACGACAGATTCGACCGCACAGATTCTGGCCGGGGCCGAGCAGGTCAAGGCCGGGGGTGCCAGTAAGCCCCGCGCCGGGCGCGATCCGGTGAACATGCCGATGATCCGCAACTGGCTCGAGGCGATCGGCGACGAGAACCCGATCTATGTCGACGAGAATGCGGCTGTCGCAGCGGGTTACGACGGAATCGTCGCGCCTCCGGCGATGGCGCAGGTATGGACCATGCGCGGCCTCGGAGCGGTGCGCGAGGAGGACGACCCGCTGGGTCGGATGACGCAGATCCTCGACGACGCCGGTTTCACGTCGGTGGTCGCGACCAACTGTGATCAGATCTACCACCGCTATCTCCGTCCCGGCGAGGAGGTGACGATCGAGTCGACCCTCGAGGACGTGGTCGGGCCCAAGAAGACCGGGCTCGGCGAGGGCTGGTTCTTCACCACCCGCAACTTCTGGAAGGTCGGCGACGAGATCGTCGCCGAGATGCTCTTCCGCATCCTCAAGTTCGCGCCGCCCGCCAAGGCGCCGCAGGTGCCGGAATCATCTTCCGTTCCCGAGGATCTCGATCCCTCGCGGATGCTGCGCCCGACGCCGTCGCGCGACACCCAGTTCTTCTGGGACGGTGTCGCCGCGCACGAGTTGAGGATCCAGCAGCGCCCCGACGGCAGTCTGCAGCATCCGCCGGTGCCGGCGCTGTGGAAGGACAAGACCGAGACCACCGACTATGTCGTCGCGTCCGGCCGCGGAACCGTGTTCAGCTTCGTCGTCCACCACGCGCCCAAGGTGCCCGGTCGGTCGCTGCCGTTCGTGGTGGCCCTGGTCGAACTCGACGAGGGCGTGCGCATGCTCGGTGAGCTGCGCGACGTCGACCCGTCGGAGGTCGCGGTCGGCATGCCGGTGCAGGCCCAGTTCCTCGACTTCCCGGGCGATGACGAGACCGGGAACGAACCCTGGACGCTGTACGCGTGGCGTCCAGTGAAGGAGTCGTAAATGACCAGCGCACTCGACATCTCCGTCGGCGACACGCTGCCGGGTCTCTCGATCCACGGTGATCCCACGTTCATCGTCTCGACGGCGTTGGCCACCAGGGACTTCCAGGACGTCCACCACGACCGGGACAAGGCGCAGCAGCGCGGGTCGAAGGACATCTTCGTCAACATCCTCACCGACACCGGCTTGGTGCAGCGCTTCGTCACGGACTGGGCCGGTCCGCGGGCGCGGATCACGTCGATCAAGCTGCGACTCGGGGTGCCGTGGTACGCGTACGACACGCTGAATCTCTCGGGTGAGGTGGTGGCCGCCGAGGACGGGCTGATCACCGTCAAGGTGGTCGGCAAGGACAGCCTCGGCGACCACATCACGTCCACGGTCACCCTGGTGATGAACGACGACTCGGATGGAGCACGAGCATGAGCGGGTTGTCCGGGAAGGCCGCGATTGTCGGCATCGGCGCCACCGACTTCTCCAAGGACTCGGGCCGCAGCGAGCTCCGGCTTGCGGCGGAGGCGGTGCAGGCCGCACTCGACGACGCGGGTCTGAAGCCGTCCGACGTGGACGGTCTGACTTCGTTCACAATGGACACCAACACCGAAGCGGCGGTGGCCCGTTCGGTCGGTATCCCGAACCTGAAGTTCTTCAGCCGCATCCACTACGGCGGCGGCGCGGCGTGCGCCACCATCCAGCAGGCGGCCATGGCCGTCGCCACCGGTGTCGCCGACGTCGTGGTGGCGTACCGCGCGTTCAACGAGCGCTCGGGCGCACGCTTCGGGCAGGTCAACGCCGGCCTGGTGCAGCAGGTGAACTCGTCGGGCACCGACAACGCCTTCTCGTACCCGCACGGGCTGGGGACGCCGGCGTCGTTCGTCGCGATGGTCGCGCAGCGGTACATGCACGTGTACGGCGCCACCAGTGAGGATTTCGGCCGTATCGCGGTCGCGGACCGCAAGCACGCGGCGGTCAACCCCGCCGCGTTCTTCTACGGCAAGCCGATCACGCTCGAGGACCATCAGAACTCGCGGTTCATTGCGGAGCCGCTGCACCTGCTGGACTGCTGCCAGGAGACCGACGGCGGTATCGCGGTCGTCGTGACGTCGCCCGAGCGAGCGAAGGACCTGCCGAACAAGCCGGCGATCGTCGCGGCGGCCGCACAGGGCAGTGGGCCGGACCAGTACATCATGACCAGCTACTACCGCGACGGGCTGACGGGTCTGCCCGAGATGGGCCTGGTCGCCGACCAGTTGTGGGAGCAGTCCGGGCTGCGGCCGTCGGACATGCAGACCGCGGTGCTGTACGACCACTTCACGCCGTACGTGCTGATGCAGCTCGAGGAACTCGGCTTCTGCGGTCGCGGCGAGGCCCGGGACTTCATCGCCGACGGCGCGATCGAGCTGGGCGGGCGCCTGCCGATCAACACCCATGGCGGCCAGCTGGGTGAGGCGTACATCCACGGTATGAACGGCATCGCGGAGGGCGTGCGGCAGATCCGCGGTACCTCGGTGAACCAGGTTCCGGACGTCGAGAACGTGCTCGTCACCGCCGGCACCGGTGTTCCCACCTCGGGACTCGTGCTCACGGCGTAGGCGCCTGCGGCGCCCGTGCGCCCTTCCGGCAGTCGGAACTACCGGAAGGGCGCACGGCGCGAAGAGACTAGTGGGTCGCGAGGGCGACGCGGCGCTGTTCCTCCGCTGTCTCCGGTCGGCCCTCACCGGGCAGGTCGACGCGGACGTGGTGGAGGCGTCCGCTGAATGCGAACCGGCCGGCGACCTCGTCGCACACCGGGCTGCCGCGGTTGACGCCGATGTCGAGCTGCTCGTTCATGCTGAAGATCGCGCGGGTGGTCTTCTCGATCCGTCCGGTACCGACGACGACACCGTCGACGGAAAGCGTTGCCGTTCCGCCCTTCCCGATCCCACCGCCGTCGTATTCGAACGCGACGGACACCTCGCGGTTCTCGGCGGTCAGGGGTATCTCGCCGCGCACGAACGTCATGCCGCCGCCGCTGAAGTTGTAGCAGAACACGGGCTTCGAATCGAGAACGTAGAGGGCCAGGCCGCCGAACCGGCCGCCCACGCTCGCCAGCGTTCCCTCGCACGGGTTTCCGCCGGTCTCGAGCGTGGCCGTGATCGTGTACGAGCGGTTGAAGAACGGCGGTGCCGCCTTCTCCGGCAGGCCGTTCATGTGCGGGTACAACGTGATGCTCGTCCGTCCGCGCAGCGGATGCGGCGGGCGGTCCTTGGGTGCAGCGTTCCTCGTGACGGTGCGGTCGTCGAGGGGGAGCACCTGGTAGCGCGCCGCCTCGACGAGGAACTTCTGCTTGAGTTCCTCGAGCTTCTCCGGGTACTCGGCCGCCAGGTCGCGGGCCTGCGACCAGTCGACGGTGGTGTCATACAGCTCCCATCGATCCTCGTCGAACGCAGGGAGCTGCAGTCCGTGCGTCGCCATCAGCCACGGTGCCCGGTGCAGCGTCACGGCCGTCCACCCGTGGTCGTAGATGCCGCGGTTGCCGTAGATCTCGAAGTACTGCGTGGTGTGCCGGTCCTCGGCGTCGGCGTCGGCGAACGTGTAGTTCATCGCGACACCCTCCATGGGCTTCTGCGGCACGCGGTCGACGGTGTCCGGCGCCGGCACGCCCACCGCCTCGAGGATCGTCGGGGTGATGTCCACGCAGTGATGCCACTGGTCGCGGATGCCGGACTCGGCGATCCCCTCGGGCCAGTGCGCGATCAGCCCGTTGCGGGTGCCGCCGTAGTGGGAAGCGGCCTGCTTGGTCCACTGGTACGGGGTGTCGAGCGCCATCGCCCACGACGCCGGGTAGTGCGGGTAGCTCGTCGGGGTGCCCAGTTCGTCGAACTTCTCGAGCACCTCGGCGGTGGTCTGCTTGTAGCCGTTGAGCCCGGCGAGGTAGTTGAACGAGCCCTCCATGCCGCCCTCGGCGGACGCGCCGTTGTCGCCGAGCATGTACAGCACCAGGGTGTTGTCGAGTGCACCCGTCTCCTGCAGCCGGTCGACGAGCCGGCCGACCTGGTCGTCGGTGTGCTCGAGGAAGGCCGCGTACAGCTCCATCAGCCGGGCCGAGACCTTCTTCTGGTCGGCGTCCAGATCGTCCCAGTGCGGCAGGTCCGGCGCCCACGGGGCGAGCTCCGTGTCCGGCGCGACCACCCCGAGCTGCTTCTGCCGCTCGAGGGTGATCTCCCGCTGGCGGTCCCAGCCGTGGTCGAACTCGCCGCGGTACTTGTCGAGATAGCTGTCCGGCACCTGCAGTGGGGCGTGGCACGCGCCGAACGGCAGGTAGCAGAACCACGGCTTGTCCGGGTCCATCGTGCCGACCGACTCGATCCACTCCATCGCGCGGTCCACCAGGTCCTCCGACATGTGGTAGCCCTCTTCGGGCGAGCACGGCGGATCGACGACGGTGAAGTCGCGGTACAGAACCGGGGAGAACTGGTCGGATTCGGCGCCGAGGAAGCCGTAGAAGCGATCGAAACCCTCACGGGTGGGCCATCGGTCGAACGGCCCCGCCTCACTGATCTCCCACGTCGGCGTCTGGTGCATCTTGCCGAAGGCGCCGGTCGCGTACCCGTTGCCCTGCAGGATTCGCGCCACCGTCGCCGCCGAGGCCGGACGGGTCCCGTTGTAACCCGGTGCCGCCGTGGCCTGTTCGGCGATCACGCCGAAGCCGACGCTGTGGTGGTTGCGTCCGGTGAGCGTCGCCGCGCGGGTCGGCGAGCACAGCGCCGTGGTGTGGAAGCGGGTGTACTTGACGCCGTCCGCGGCCAGTCGATCGGCGGTGGGCGTGCGGCACGGACCGCCGAATGCCGACGCGGTACCGAAACCGACGTCGTCGAGCATGATCAGCAGGACGTTGGGTGCGCCCTCCGGTGGGCGCACCGGTTGCGGACGTGTGAACGGTTCCTGCTGATCGCGGTAGTCGACCGCGGCGGAGATATGCGGGTCGGTGCGGACGATAGGAATCGAATGCCGATTCATGGTGCGCCTCTCTGGATGATGGAACGGGGAAACGCGTTCGGTTTCGTTGCGGCGAAGCTGGTTTCGTCTCGAGTGTGTGGGCAGCAGGTTGAGCAGCGGTTCTCCGTCGTGCCGGAGATGCGGGGGAGCGTACCCGCCACGCCTTGACCGTTAAAGCGCCGACTTACTAGTCTCGCGGCGTGTCGAATCCCGGAAATGCGAAGAGCGCGATGATCGAGGTCGCCGAGCGGATGTTCGCCGAGCGTGGCATCGACGGCGTGTCGATGCGCGACGTCGCCGCCGCTGCCGGCCAGAAGAACAACTCGGCCGTGCAGTACCACTTCGGCGGGCGGGACGGTCTCGTTCTCGAGGTCTTCCGTAGGCGCATGCGGGAAATCAATCTCAGTCGCGCGGCCTTCCTGGCGAAACTGGACGAGGAGGGACTCGGGCACGACGTGCGTGGACTCGTCGAGGCCGTCGTCGTGCCGCTCGCCGACTATCTCCGGACCTCCGGGACCGATTCGTACTACGCACAGTTCATCGCTCGCGTATCCCCGTCGGTGGACATCGCGAACACGGAACTGTCCGACGTCACGGAGGTCAGCCGCGAGGTGTCCACCAGGCTGATGCGAGCACTCGGTCACCTGCCGCGCCGTGTCGCGGTCGTTCGTGTGGACCTGATGCTCAACATGGCGGTGTCGGCGCTCGCGGTGTTCGAGCAGCGGCGCAACAGCGGGAACCCGGTCGTGGACACCGACTTCGACGAGACCGTGCGTCATCTGATCGACATGTCGGTGGGGGCGTTGGAGGCTCCGGAATCGGCCTCGGCCTGAAGTCCGGCGGGGGCCGGGGTCGCCAGTCCACCGGTGGCAGGCTTGCGACCGTGCTTCATCACGAGCGCGACGGCGATGCCCACGAGCCCGACGGCTCCCGCGTACAGGAAGCCGCGTGAGAGCGCCGTGTCCGCGTAGAGGACGGCGTGGATCGCCATGAACCAGAAGATCCCGTGGAAACCGAACCCGTCGATCAACCAGCCGGCGATGAACGGTCCTGCGACGGCGGACATGCCGATACCCGTCGCGACCATGCCCAGAGCGACAGGGACGAAGTCGCGGGGCATGATGTCGCGCACGAGGCTGTACGAGAGCGCGACGATCCCGACGAGAACTCCCTGCAGTGCGCGACCGGCGAGCAGGACGGCAAACGAGTCTGCAGTTGCACAGACAACGCTGCCGAGCACGAAGACGCCGGCCAGGCCGAGGATCACCCGCTTCTTGCCGATCTTGTCCGACGCCTTCCCGATGAGCGGCATGAGCGTTGCCCCGGTGAGCGTGACGATCGAGACATTCGGGCTCGAGGAACATTGCCTCGAACTGAAGTGAGAGCGAGCGCCATCGTTGTCCTTTGGGTCGGTAGAGATCGACGACGCATGCGCTCGGTGATATTGGGGCGCAGATAGTTTCGTCGTCGAGTGATAGTGCCAGGCGGCGGCGCGTTCAATGAGGAATGGGGCGGGCGGGTGGGCGCCCCAGGGGGGCTTAGTCACAGTGTCGGGACGCGTGTGATCGCGGTCCCGCTCAGTGGAAACGGGAGGATCGCCTTCGTGGTACGGGTTCGAGTGGCCACTCAATAGTGTTCCTGTGCAGCTAGTTTAAAGAATTAAGTCAGTGTCTTGACGAGTTAAGTCACTGACTGATAGTTTGCCGAGGATGTCCCTCGTCGGATCGACCGGGCGGCGGACGTCGGCGGTGGTGTGTTCAGGGCGGGAACCCTCAGTAACAGGAGTCTTGTATGACAGCGCTGACGAGTAGTCGCACGGTGGCGATCGGTGGCCATTCGATCGAATTCGGACCTCGCGGAATGCGTAGGTGTGCAGATGGATTCGAGTCATTACCGTATGAGCGATTCGAGTTGCGGCCTGTGACGCCATACATCGGCGCGGAGATTCGCGGCGTGGATCTGCGCGATCCGAGTATCGACGTCATCGAGGATTTGCGGCGCGCGCTGCTCGAGTGGAAGGTCGTGTTCTTCCGGGGTCAGCAGATCACGGGCGCGCAGCACCGAGACTTCGCTCGCCACTGGGGCGACCTCGAGATCCACCCGCTTCTCCCGCAGGGTGAGGTCCCCGAGGTGGTTCATTTCGAGCGCGGTGAGGACAACCCCGGCACCGAGAACATCTGGCACGTGGACGTGACGTGGCAGAAGCGTCCCCCGCTCGGTTCGGTTCTGCGCGCGCTCGAGGTCCCGCCCGCCGGCGGCGACACCCTGTGGGCCGACATGGGCAACGCGTACGACTGCCTGTCCGACGAGGTCAAGGCGAAGATCGAGGGCCGGGTCGCGATTCACGATTTCGTGCCGTCCTTCGGCCGCTCGATGGGTCCCGAGAAACTTGCACAGATGAAGGAGGCGTATCCGCCGGTCGCACACCCGATCGTGCGGATCCATCCCGAGACCGGGCGCAGGACCCTGTTCGTCAACAGCCTGTTCACGACGCACATCCCGGACATGGATCCGGCCGAGGGTGAGGCGCTGTTGCGGCACCTCTTCGACCAGGCCAAGGTCCCCGACTTCCAGTGCCGATTCAAGTGGCAGCCCAACTCGATCGCCTTCTGGGACAACCGCGCAACGCAGCACTATGCGGCCAGCGACTACTTCCCGCACCGCCGGGTCATGGAACGCGTGGCCATTCTCGGAGATGTTCCCGCCTGATCTCGAGTCCTCCGACGAACGCCAGGAGTGTGGATATGGTTCGACCTCTCGACGAGCTGGGCCGCCGGCTACCGCTACCTGCTCAACCTTCTCAATGCAGGACTCGAGCAGGTCGTCTTCAGTGCGGATCCGGAGTATCCGGAAGTTGTTCACCTGCAGGACAATACGAAGCGGTAGGCGACCGAGTCGCCGGACTGTCTCTTCGGCCATGCCGTCCTCGACCCCGAGGGGACCTACCGGCTCACCGGGACCGGCGGCCGGGTCCGGTACATCGGGCTGACGCTGTACGACACCCACGATCTCTACGAGAAGGCGCAGTCCGGCGACGGCGGGCCGAAGGACTACCGGGCGGCGTTCAAGGCGGCCACCGGATCCGGGCTGGGTGCGACGTCGAACCCGGGTGGAATCACGTTGCAGGACAACGGCGATTTCGAGGTCGTCATCAGCGCGCAGCCGCACGAGGGTAACTGGCTGCCGATGGATCCGCGGACCCTGCGCGACGCCGAACGCAACGTCCTGCGGACGCAGTCGACGGTCAGTTCGACGTATGCGAGCGACGGTGGCGATATCGCTTACGGTGGTGGATCTTTCGAGATCGGTCCCGACGAGGCCCTGATTCTCGAGGTGACGCCGCCGGACTGCCACTTCTGGAACATCCACCTCGGGGACTACTGGGGTCAGTCTCTCGACTACACGTATCGGCAGACCTCGCTCAACGGCCATCAAGCCGTGCTCGACGAGGACGGGGTGTTCAGGGCCGTCGTGGCGCATCGCGATCCCGGCGTCGCGAACTGGCTCGACACGGCGGGTAACACCTTCACCCGCTGCGTGTACCGGTGGTGGCTCGCGTCCACCCAGGATCTGCCGGCGCCGACGGTGCGTAAGGTGATGTTCGACGACGTGCTCGCAGCACTGCCCGCCACGACCGCGCGTGTCGGGGTGGGGGAGCGCCGCGAGGTACTCGGTCGGCGGCGTGCAGCGGTGCTGAAACGCTACTTTCGTTGAACCACAGAGTGAGTGAGAAGGGACCGTCACGTGACACTGCGCGGCTGGCGTCCGAGAGCGTTCCGGGACGGGGATGATCCCGATCCGCGGTTCACATTGGCCAACGAACGCACGTTCCTGGCCTGGGTTCGCACCGCGCTCGGACTGATTGCGGCGGCAGTCGGTCTCGAGGCGTTCGGAGCCGACGTCGTCGGCCCGAACGTCCACACGGTGCTGGTGGTGGGCCTGCTCGTCGGCGCGATCCTGCTCGTGGTGTTCGCGTTCCTACGCTGGATGGGTGTCGAGGCGGCGATGCGGATGGGCCGGAGCCTGCCGGTGCCGGCCCTCGCGGCGCTCCTGGTGGGGTTGATCGCGGGTGCCGGTGTCACGCTGCTCGTCGTGTTGGTGAGCAGGTGATGTCCGCGGCCGCCGCACACCGGGATCCGGGACTTCAGCCGGAACGGACAACGCTCGCGTGGGTACGCACCGCGGCGAGCCTGGCGGCGGTCGCGTTCCTCTGTCTGCGCTATGTACCCGGATCCTCCGTCGTCGTCCAGGTGGTCGGAACGTGGGCCATCGTGTCGTCGTCGGTGGTGGTGGTGACCGCTCGGCGCCGCTACGAGCGCATGAGTACCGCGTTCGGGGACGAGCGGGCGGTCTATCCGTTCGCGCTGATGGCGGGGCTGGCGGTCACGGTCGTCGTGCTTGCGGCGGCGTCGGCGGTCGTGATCCTCGTCGTCGGTCGGTGACGATCCCGTCGCATCCCGCTGTCACACGCGGTGGCCGGTGGTTGTGTGGACGGGGACGTCTGCGCCTCCCACTGGCCGGGATCTGTGCGCGTCGTCACAGCGGTAGCAGGTAGGGATAGTTTCGGACTTGCGTGATTCGCGGTCCCCGATCTCGAGGAGAGCAGCAATGGAGGAGTTCGAAGGCTTCGAAGGCCGAGTCGCACTGATCACGGGCGCCGCCCGGGGACAGGGGCGCTCGCACGCCGTGGCGTTCGCCGAGCGCGGCGCCGACGTGGTCATCTGCGACCGCTGCGAGGACAGCGATTCGGTGTTCTACCCCCTCGGGACCGAGGAGGACCTGGCCGAGACCGTGCGCCTCGTCGAGGCCACCGGCCGCCGCGTCATCGCGGTCAAGGCGGACACCGCCGACCGCGACGCGATGGACGCCCTCGTCGCCCGCGCCGAGTCCGAGTTCGGCCGCGTGGACATCGCGGTCGCCAACGCAGGCGTGTCCGTGGCGGCGCCGATCCAGTCGATGACCTCGGCCCAGTGGAACGAGGCCATCAACTCCAATCTCACCGGCGTCTTCAACACCCTCGGCGCCGTCTCGCCCGGCATGATCGAACGCGGCTACGGCCGGATCGTGACGATCTCGTCGATGCTCGGACGCGCGGGCAACACCAACATGGCCGCCTACGCGGCCTCCAAGTGGGGCGTCATCGGCATGACGAAGAGTGCCGCGCTCGATCTGGCGCAGAACGGCATCACCGTCAATGCGATCGCACCCGGCAACATCTCGACCGGGATGATCCACAACAAGGCGCTCTACTCGATGATGCGACCGGACCTCGCAGAGCCGACGATGGACGACGTCGCGCCCGTGTTCCAGAGTCTGCACGCGCAGCCGGTGCCGTGGCTCGACCCGTTCGAGATCACCCGGGCCGTCCTCTTCTTCGCCGCCGAGGCCAGCGCGCACATCAGCGGCACCGTCCTTCCGATCGACGCCGGTAACGCAGCACGCGTCACCGGGTGATCGCGGTACCGACACCCGCTCCGAGCACTGCCCGGAGCGGGGTCGTCATCGCGGCCCTGAGCCTGAGCGGGATCCTGGTCGCGCTCCTGCAGACGCTGGTGGTGCCGGTTCTGCCGGCGTTCGCCGTCGATCTCGGCGTGCCGCCCACCAGCGCGTCGTGGCTGGTCACGATCACGTTGCTGACCGGTGCCGTCGGCACGCCGCTGATCGGTCGGCTGGCCGACATGTTCGGCAAGCGCGCGATGATGCTGGTGTGTCTCGGGCTGATGGTGGCGGGCTCGGTGCTCGCCGCCGTGGGACCGGGCTTCGCGACGGTGGTCGCCGGGCGTGGGCTGCAGGGTTTCGCGATGGCGTTGCTGCCGGTCGGGATCAGCATGATGCGCGACGTGCTTCCGCCGGAACGACTCGGCAGTGGTGTCGCGTTGATGAGCGCGACGATCGGCGTCGGCAGTGTGCTCGGAATGCCGCTGTCCGGTGTCCTCTACGAGCACGCCGGCTGGCAGTCGCTGTTCTGGCTTCCGGCAGGGTTCGCGGTGGTGATGGCGGCGCTGTTGCCGTTCGTGGTCCCGGAGTCGACCACCCGCGCGTCCGGACGGTTCGACTATCGGGGCGCGGTGCTGTTGACCGCAGCATTGACCGCGGTGCTGCTCGCGATCTCCAAGGGCGGCACGTGGGGATGGGGGAGCTGGCCGATCGTCGGCCTGGCCGTCGGCGGCATCGTCGGGATGGCGGTATGGGTTCCGTTGGAGCTGAGGATGTCCCACCCGCTCGTCGATCTCCGGACGTCGATGCTGCGCCCCGTGTTGGTGGCCAACATGTGCGCGCTGCTGCTCGGATTCGCGATGTTCCTCAGTTCGTATGCCTCCACGCAGGAACTGCAGGTGCCCGCGTCGACCGGGCACGGCCTCGGCCTGAGCGCGGCGACGGCCGGGCTGGTGATGCTGCCGGGCGGCCTGGTGATGATCGTCCTGGCCCCGGTGTCGGCGGCGATGATCCGCGGTTGGGGTGCCCGGGTGACGCTCGCCGTCGGCGGCGGGGCCATCGCTCTCGGGTTCGTCGAACGTGGTGTGTTCGGCACCGGCGTCCTCGTCATCGGCGTCAGTGCCTTCGTCGTGTCGGTGGGCGTGGCTTTCGCGCTCGCGGCGATGCCGGTGCTCATCACGACGGCGGTGCCCCGCGACCAGACGGCGTCGGCGAACAGCGTCAACAGCCTGATTCGGGCCGTCGGAACCTCCGCCGCGAGTGCGGTGGGCGCGGCGGTGCTCGCCGCGTCGACCGTGATGGCGGGGGCCGTCGTGGTTCCGGCTCAGATCGGGTTGGACCGGCTGTTCTGGCTCGGGGCGGCGGTGGCGGCGGTGGCGCTGCTCGTCGTCACCTGCGTGCCGATCCGGACCGACCGCACTACCGCCCGGGTTGGCGTCGTCGTGGATTCGGACGGTGACGCTGTCCGGGTGCGGTGAGCGGCTACCAGTCCATCCGGCCGCGGTGCCAGTTGTCGTCGTATCCGCCGTGCGAGATCCACACCGCCGCCATCACGATGTAGGCGATGGCGATCAGCACGAGGATTCCGGCGAGGATCCACAGCGAGAGTTGGCCGAGCTTGCGGACGCGGTCCGATGCGTACTGGGCTCCGGCGAAGTCGCCCCGGGCCCAACGCGGATACACCTCGAACGCGTTGTTGAACGCGGCGAACGCGAGCGGCCAGAACGCGACGAGCGCCGCGACGGCCCAGCCGGCATTGGTCGGGGGTGGCGGGGGCGGCGCGGGCGGCTGTGCGGGGGCCGGCGGCACGGGAGGAGTCGGCTCCGGCGGGGGCGGAGTGGGATCCGGCGTGGATGCGGTCATGACAGCGCTCCCTAGGCTCAGGTCACCATCGGTTGTCGTGCATCACCTTCGACGGTACTCCGAATGCGGGTTCGGCCCCGCCCACGAGAACGCCGGTGGTGCCTGGCAGCTGGCCAGGCACCACCGGCGTCGGTGGATCGGGATCCGGCAACCTTACGGCAGCAGCTGATCCATGAAGTCGTTGCTGAAGACGCGGTGCGGGTCGATCTCGTTGTACCGCGCCCGGGCCGTGTCCCAGTTCTCGTCGGCCGGCACGCCGTCCATGTAGGTGGCCCGCATCTTGTTCTTGACGATGTCCTCGTCGGTGTACGGGTCCGGGCCGAACGCCCAGCCCTTCGACCACTCGGGACGGAACGTGGCGGCGTTGTTGTTGTAGTGCGACCGCATCCACTGCTCCATCTCCTGATAGAACTCGAACATGCCGGGGGTGCCCGGAACGCCGAGAACGTTCAGCCAGATGGCGACGTCCCAGTCGGGATGATCGGGACGCTCACGAGTCGCCGAGATGGTCGGCGGGCCCGCCGAATCGACCTTGACGTCCTCCGGCCGATCGAGGCCGCAGCAGCGGATCTCGACCGGACCGTTCAGCGGATACTGACCCTTCGCGCGGTAGAACTCGATGCGCTCGTTGAACCACTGGGTGAAGTCGTGGATCACGGTCGCGATGTTGGCGCGGCTCGTGACGACGGCGCCGCCGCCCTCGGTGAGCCGCAGCGTCGTGGCCTTGATGTAGAACTGGACATCCTTCGACCAGCCCCAGATGTCGGACGAGTTCGTCGCGGCCAGCCCGAGCTTGGTGATCTCGTACATCGCCGGACCGAACTGCGCCGCAATCGAGGGGTTTCCGGCGTTGATCGCGCCGATCATGTCGGTGAGCGGCTCCGGCAGGTTGTCCGAGAAGACGTAGTTGTACGGGCCGGTGACCTCACGCGACTGCGGGGGCTTGCCCGCGAGCGAGCCGAGCGAGCCGAGCGAGCCGAGGCTGCCGGACGCCCCGTCCGGCTTGGTCGGCGAGTTCGACCAGACCTTCATCCACGGCTTCTCGGTGAAGGGATACCAGATCGCCTCCGCGCGACCGGATTCGGCAACGAAACTCTCGAACGTCCGGCCCGACGTGCCCTTCGGTGCGAACAGCTCCTGCCAGGTGATGTCGGTGAAGCTCTGGCACCGCTGCCGCACGTTCGGGCCGGCCTGCATCGTGACCGAGGTGAGGAAACAACGCCCGAGGTTGGTGAGCATCGGAGTGATCTTGGGGTCGTTGCGCCGGTACGTCTTCAGCGCGTACTTGCTGCCGTCCCACACGACCGCGGTGAGTTCGGTGACGAGGTTGCTCAGCGAACCGAACGTGTGGCCGGGCAGCGTCTCTTCGCCTTCAGCAGGGAGGGCCGCGCCGTGGGCGTTCACCGCGAGGGCGCCGCCGATGGACAGCACGCCGGGAGCCGGCAGGTTGGCCCAACCGAGGCCGTGCTCCTGCAGCTCGGTCACGATCGCCTCGATGCTGGCGCCGGCACCAGCGGTGACGGTCGCAGGAGACCCGTCCGGATGCACCGTGACGTCGTTCAGGTGCGTCATCGTGTCGGCGAGGATCACCTTCTCGACGTTGGAGCCCTTCACCACGGTCAGCGGGGTCCAGCCGTGCATCGCGCCGCGGGGACGGACCTTGTAGCCGTTCTCGTGCGCCCAATTGACGAGGGTGACCACGTCGTCCGCCGACTTCGGCGAGCAGACCCAGGTGGCGTCCAGCATGATCTCCTTGGACCAGTTCTGGTACGCCTGCTGGAACAGTGCGATGCCCTGCGGGAAGTTCGGCGGCGTCGGGAGCGGTGCGACGGGGCCGGAGGATCCCAGGGACCCGAGGGATCCCAGGGACCCGGAGGATCCGGCGGGAACCGCGAAGGCGGGCGTCCAAGCGCCGACCACGGCACCGGCGGCAAGGGCACCGGCGCCCGCCGCGAGGAATCCTCGCCGCGACAGCCGGGGCTGCTCGTCGTTGAGCGTCATTCGTGTACTCCAAGGTGTGTGAGGGGGAATGAAGTCCGGGTGCAGATATGCCCGGCCGGGTCGACGAGCACATCGACCCGACCGGTACAGCTTCGTGTTCGCTACGCGACGGTGAGCACGACGTCCGCCAGCGCCGGCGAGTCGTCCCGCTCGGGAACAGTTGCAGAGATGAGTAGCCTGTCGGCCTCTCGCCAGATTCGTGTCCGAAGCGTTTCGCCGGGAAAGACTACCCCCGCGAAACGGGCCCGGAATCCCTTGACACGATCGGCATTTCCGTCAAGGACGGTGTCGGTCGCAGCCTTGCAAATAATCCCGTATGTGCACAGTCCATGCAGGATAGGCGCAGGAAAGCCCGCAGCGGAGGCAAATTCGGGATCCGAATGGAGCGGATTGCGATCCCCGCACATCCGATACAGCAGGGCCTGCTGCGGTAGGACCTGCGAGACAACCTCGGCGTCGGGAGCCCGATCGGGTAGCGCGACCGACTCCGACGGGCCACGTTCACCCCCGAAATCACCCTCACCACGCGCGAAGATCGACGATCGGGCCGTCCACAGCGGAGAGCCGTCGAGTGCGACGGTCGACGACTCCTGGACGATCACCGCAGCCTTGCCCTTGTCCCACACCTCGGTGATCCGAGTGGTGGTCCGAGCCGAGCCGCTCGCCGGAATCGGCTGGTGGACGGTCACTTCCTGGCTGCCGTGCACGACCTTGGCCAGGTCGATCTCGACGCCCGGGAACGACACGCGCGGCGCCTCGGTCGCATGGATGTTCGCGACCACCGTCGCGAACGTCGGCAGGACCTGAGGCTTGGCGTCGTCGAGGTACCTCAGTTCGCGGGGATCGAGCGGACGCGCGCCCGCGCCGATACCCAGGTGGTACAGCTGGACATCCGACGGGGTCCAGGAGAACTCCTGTGCGGGGAGCTCGGCTCCGATCGCGATCGACGGATCGATGGGCACTGGCTTCTCCTGTCAGTTCGTCACGGACTGCGCTGCGGCACGGGCGCGGTCGGCGATATCGAGCACGGCCAGGTACGCGAACGTCATCGCGGGGCCGATGGTCGCGCCGGGGCCGGCGTAGGTGTGGCCCATGACGGGGGAGCTGCAGTTGCCCGCGGCGTACAGGCCCTCGATCACCGAGCCGTCCTCACGGACGGCGCGTCCGTTTACGTCGGTGACGATGCCGCCCTTGGTGCCCAGGTCGCCCGGGACCATCTTGATGGCGTAGAACGGCGCCTTGTCGATCTCGGCGAGGCTCGGGTTCTTCAGACGCGGATCACCGTAGTAGTGGTCGTAACCGCTGTCGCCGCGACCGAAGTCCTCGTCCTTGCCGTTGCGCGCGAACCCGTTGAAGCGTTCCACCGTCTCGGTGAGGGCCTCGACCGGCAGGCCGGTCTTCTCCGCGAGTTCGGCAATCGTGTTCGCCTTGACGACGACTCCGGCCTTGAGCCAGCGGCCCGGGAACGGCGAGCGCGGCGTGATGCCGGCGAACGTGTACCGGTTGCGGTAGCGCTGGTCGAGGATCATCCAGGTGGGGATGTTCTCGCCCGGGCCCTCGCCCTGACCGTATTCGCCGCCGTACATCATGTGGGTGGCCTCGACGTACGGCGCGGCCTCGTTGCCGAACCGCTTGCCGCGGGTGTTGACCATCATCGAACCGGGCAGCGTCCGCTCGGACAGCGCGAACCACGGTCCACCGGTGAGCGGGATCGACGGACCCCACCACGCGTCGTCCATGAAGTCGACTGCCGCGCCCAGCTTCTGGCCGGCGACGATGCCGTCGCCGGTGTTGGCCTTGGCGCCGACGGTCCACTCGGTGCCGATCGGGCCGCGCTGGTACTTCTTGCGCATCTCGTCGTTGTGCTCGAAACCGCCCGAGCCCAGGACGACACCGTGGCGGGCGTGGATGATCTGCTCGGTGGCTCCGTCGGGGCCGTCGACGAGAACCTTCACGCCGCGCACGACGCCGTCCTCGGTGTAGAGATCGGTGAGCGGGGTGTTCAGCAGGATCGGGACCCCGGCGTCACGCAGGCCCAGACGCAGTCCGGCCATGAGGGCCTGTCCGCGCACCAGCAGGTCCTTGCCCCGCAACTTGGCGGCGAGGAACCGGGTGCCGACCTTCATCGCCCGCAGCGGTCCGCGGCGGTTGCGCATCAGCAGATTGAGCCAGCGGTAGTCGGCCTGTGTGATGACGAAGTTCTTGGGGGCCTTGACGTAATCGGGCTCGAGGTTGTCGCGGTCGTCGCCGAGGCGGTTGCCGTCGAACGGCACGGGCTCGACCGAACGCCCACCGAGGCGTCCACCCGGCGCCTCCGGGTAGTAGTCCGAGTACTCCGGAACCCACTGCAGTTCCAGCGCACTGTTCTTCAAGACGAACGACAGCATCTCGGGGCCGCGGTCGATGTAGGTGTCGATCTTCTCCGGGGCGACGACGTCGCCGATGATGCTGTGCAGATAGGTGCGTGCCGCGTCCGTGGTGTCGGTGACTCCGTCGCGCTGCAGCACCTCGTTGTTCGGGATCCAGACACCTCCGCCCGATCGCGCGGACGAGCCGCCGTAGTGGGCTGCCTTCTCGACGACGACCACGCTCAGGCCCTGGTGTGCGGCGGTAAGGGCGGCGGTCATGCCGGCAGCACCACTGCCGACGACGACGATGTCGTATTCCTGCTTGCTCATGTAGAACACGTTATAGAATGAGGTGGCTGACAGTCCATGCTTTCTGCCAGGAAGTATTGCTGGCAGCTCGCGATGGTGATGTTGACAAACGAACACACGTTGCAGTCGACGCCGAAGAGGTGAGTTCACATGACCAAGGCAAGTGTCGCAATTGTGGGTTCAGGCAACATCAGCACCGATCTCCTCTACAAACTGCAGCGATCCCCGTGGCTCGAGCCGCGCTGGATGATCGGCATCGACCCCGCCAGCGAGGGTCTCGCGCGCGCCCGCGCGATGGGCCTGGAGACCTCCGCGGAGGGGGTCGACTGGCTGTTGCAGCAGGCGGAGAAGCCGGACATGGTGTTCGAGGCGACGTCGGCATACGTGCACCGCGAGGCCGCGCCCAAGTACGCCGAACACGGCATCCGCGCAGTGGACCTCACCCCGGCCGCGATCGGACCGGCCGTGGTGCCGCCCGTCAACCTGCGCGAGCACCTCGACGCGCCCAACGTCAACATGATCACGTGCGGTGGGCAGGCGACCATCCCGATCGTGTACGCGGTCTCGCGCGTCGTCGACGTCCCCTACGCCGAGATCGTCGCCTCGGTCGCGTCGGTCTCCGCCGGACCCGGTACCCGCGCCAACATCGATGAGTTCACCAAGACCACCAGCCGTGGTGTCGAGGTGATCGGTGGCGCCCGCAAGGGCAAGGCGATCATCATCCTCAACCCGGCCGATCCGCCGATGATCATGCGCGACACCATCTTCTGCGCCATCCCGGAGGATGCTGACCGGAACGCGATCATCGAATCGATCCACCGGGTGGTCGCCGACATGCAGCAGTACGTGCCGGGGTACCGGCTGCTCAACGAGCCGCAATTCGGCGAGCCGAGCGTCGTCTCCGGCGGGCACGCGACGGTGACCACGTTCGTCGAGGTCGAGGGTGCGGGCGACTTCCTGCCCCCGTACGCGGGGAACCTCGACATCATGACCGCGGCGGCAACCAAGGTGGGCGAGGAGATCGCCCAGCAGTTTCTCAGCGTGAGGGCGTGAGGGCGTGAGCGACATGGGCGACAGGACCGACAGCAGGGCCGACTGGACCGACGATCTCCACTTCGACGGCTCGTGGGACATCCGGATCACCGACACGTCGCTCCGTGACGGCTCGCACCACAAGCGCCACCAGTTCACCGGCGACGAGGTGCGCTCGATCGTCGCCGCGCTCGACGGCGCCGGCGTCCCGGTCATCGAGGTCACCCACGGTGACGGTCTCGGTGGTTCCTCGTTCAACTACGGGTTCTCGAAAACGCCCGAGCAGGAACTGATCACGATTGCGGTGGACACCGCGAAGCGGGCGAAGATCGCGTTCCTCATGCTGCCGGGTGTCGGCGTCAAGGAAGACATCATCGAGGCGCAGGACAACGGCGCGTCGATCTGCCGCATCGCGACGCACTGCACCGAGGCGGACGTCTCGATCCAGCACTTCGGCCTGGCCCGTGACCGGGGCCTCGAGACCGTCGGCTTCCTGATGATGGCGCACACCATCGCGCCCGAGCAGTTGGCCCAGCAGGCCCGCATCATGGCCGATGCCGGTTGCCAGTGCGTGTACGTCGTCGACTCGGCCGGTGCGCTCGTGCTCGAACAGGTCTCCGAGCGTGTCGAGGCTCTGGTGCAGGAACTGGGCAAGGACGCCCAGGTCGGCTTCCACGGCCACGAGAACATGGGGCTCGGCGTCGCCAACTCGATCGCCGCGGTCCGTGCCGGTGCCAGGCAGATCGACGGCAGCACCCGGCGTTTCGGCGCGGGTGCGGGTAATACGCCGGTCGAGGCGTTCGTCGGGGTGTGCGACAAGATCGGCATCAAGACCGGCATCGACTTCTTCGCGATCGCCGACGCCGCCGAGGACATCGTGCGGCCGGCGATGCCGACCGAGTGCCTGCTCGACCGGCAGGCGCTGATGATGGGCTATGCCGGGGTGTACTCGAGCTTTCTCAAGCATGCCGAGCGCCAGGCCGAGCGTTACGGCGTCTCCGCCGCGGAGTTGCTGGTCCGGGCCGGCAGGCGCAAGCTCGTCGGCGGCCAGGAGGACCAGCTGATCGACATCGCACTCGAATTGCAGCGCGAGTCCGCGGCCCGTTAGGTCGGACGCCCGTTCGGCCCGATGTCACACGCGTTCGGTTGGACTGACCCGATGTGACATCGGGCTGTCGTCGTCACCGGCGGCGCGGGAGGACGGGACGAGACGAGGGGCGCACATCCTGGTCGATGAGCGCCCCTCGTCTCGTGTGATCGCCTACTGCGACAGTGTGTCGCGCACCTCGAGGATGCCTTCCAGTACCGCGTGATCGATGCTGCTGAGCAGGCGCGGGCACGTTTGTCGGGACCCGGTCTGCCCACCGGCGCCGGTGAACTCCGGGCACACCTCGGCCGGATCGGCCTGCCACTGGATGCTGGTGTGCTTGTAGCTGTTCTTGCGAACCAGCACGCACGTCCCGCACGCGCGGCATTCCACCTCCTGCAGACCGTCCTCGAGGTAGGTCTGCAGGTCGACGGCGGTCTGTGTGCGGACAGCCTCGACCCGGGCCGGACTGTCGGCGAAGTTCGGGGACTTGGCCCAGGTCGAGGTCATCGTCACACTCCCGTCTTGTGCTCGTTCTCCGCGGCCTCGGCGGAGGCCTTCTCCTCCGCCTGCCGCGCCAGGTTCGCGTCGACCTCACGCTGCCAGGCCTCGACGGCCTTGGTGGTGTCGATCTCGAACTCGAAGCGCTGCGTCGCCTTCTCGTCGATGTCGGCGACGTCGACGTAGAACTGGTCGTACCAGCGGCGCAGCTGGTAGACCGGGCCGTCCTCCTCGCACAGGAGCGGGTTCTCGATCTTGGTCTTGTTCTTCCAGATCGCGACGTCCTGCTCGAAGCCCATTGCCACGCCCTCGGTGAACTTGCGGGCGAGCTTGTTGCTGGTGGCGTCGTCGAGGCCCTTCGGCTTCTCCACGCTCACGCCGTACATGAGCATGAACGAGTCCTGCGTGACCGGGTAGTGGCAGTTGATCAGGACGCTCTCGACCTTGTACCCGCTGTAGTTGTTGTGCAGCCAGTTGACCATGTACGACGGGCCGAAGTAGGACGCCTCGGAGTCGAGCACCGAATCGCCGTACTGCGTGCCCATGCTCCCGACGTCCGGCCGGCCGTGGTTCTGCAGGTACTGGGTCGCGACGTGGCCCTCGAAGACGTTCTTGAAGTACTTCGGGAAACCGAAGTGGACGTAGAAGAAGTGCGCCATGTCCACGACGTTGTCGACGATCTCGCGGCAGTTGGAGCCCTCGACGAGGATCCGGTTCCACTGCCAGTCGGTCCACTCGTCGGTCATGACCTGCGGCAGCTCCGGGATCGTGACGTCGTCCGGCGGGGGGTTGCCCTCGGGGTCGTTCCAGATGAACAGCTGCTTGTTGCGCTGCAACGTGGTCCACGAACGGGTCCGCGCGATCGGCGGCACGCGACGGGCGTACGGGATGTCCGTGCACTTGCCGTTGCCGCCCCAGCGCCAGTCGTGGAACGGGCACGCGACGGAGTCACCCTTGATCTCGCCCTGACTCAGGTCGCCACCCATGTGCCGGCAGTATGCGTCGAGCACGTGCAGCTTGTTCTGGCTGTCGGCGAAGACCACCAGCTTGGTGCCGAACGCCTCGACCGCGTGCGGCTTGCCGTCGAGAAATTCGCTCTCCAGGCCGATGCAGTGCCAACCGCGTGCGAAACGCGTCTGCGGAGCTCCCACATCGATCTCACGAATCTGCGCCATCAGTACCTCACATCCCTTCTAGCTGTTGCTAGAACACGTTATAGAACTTCGTCGGATTCCGCTAGATTTCGCGTGCTTGGTATCCCCATCGACATCCTGTTACCAGTGGAATTCCGGTTTTCTCGACACGGAAGAGAACGTGTTCTAGTCTCAGGTCAAGTGAACATCTCTTACAGACGGGAGCGTCCAGTGGGTGACCATGACAGCCGCGAGGTGATGCGGCGGATCGACGCGCTACTGCCGGTGCTGCGTGAACGCGCACAGGAGACCGAGGATCTGCGTCGCATTCCCGACGAGTCCATCAAGGCGCTGCAGGAGACCGGGTTCTTCCGCCTGCTCCAGCCGAAGCAGTGGGGCGGCTACGAGGCCGATCCGGTCACCTTCTACACCGCGGTCCGCACTTTGGCGAGCGCCTGCGGATCCACCGGTTGGGTCGCCGGCATCATCGGTGTCCACAACTGGCACCTCGCACTGTTCGACCAGCAGGCGCAGGAAGACGTGTGGGGCCAGGACACCGACGTCCGGATCTCCTCGTCGTACGCGCCGATGGGCGCCGGCGTCGTCGTCGACGGCGGCTACAAGGTCAACGGCAAGTGGTCGTGGTCGTCCGGTTGCGACCATGCCGACTGGGCGATGCTCGGCGGACCGGTCATCAAGGACGGCCGTCCGGTCGACTTCGTCACCTTCCTGATCCCGCGCAGCGACTACACGATCAACGACGTGTGGAACGTCGTCGGCCTGCGCGGCACCGGTAGCAACGACATCGTGGTCGAGGACGTCTTCGTCCCCACGCACCGCGTGCTGAGCTTCAAGGCGATGAACGACCACACCGCCGCCGGCCTCGCGGTCAACACCGCGCCGGTGTACAAGATGCCGTGGGGCACCATCCACCCCACCACGATCTCGAGCCCCATCGTCGGAATGGCCTACGGCGCCTACGAGGCTCACGTCGAGCACCAGGGCAAGCGCGTGCGCGCGGCCTACGCCGGCGAGAAGGCCAAGGACGACCCGTTCGCCAAGATCCGGATCGCCGAGGCGTCCAGCGACATCGACGCCGCGTGGCGTCAGCTGTCGGGCAACGTCGCCGACGAGTACGCCCACCTGCTCGCGGGTGAGGAGGTACCGATCGAGCTGCGCCTGCGGGCCCGTCGCGACCAGGTGCGCGCCACCGGTCGTGCGATCGCCTCGGTGGACCGACTGTTCGAGAACTCGGGTGCGACCGCTCTCACGAACGGCACTCCGATCCAGCGCTTCTGGCGTGACGCGCATGCCGGACGCGTGCATGCTGCGAACGACCCCGAGCGTGCGTACGTGATGTTCGGTGGCGCCGAGTTCGGCCTGCCGCTCACCGACACGATGGTCTAGGGGGCACCGATGACAGCCACCGAAGCCATCGAGCTCTCCTACGAGTCGACCTCGCGGTTCGCGCAGGTCCGCCCGGACCTGAAGCTGCACTACCACGAGGCGGGGGTCGGCAACGGCCCCACGATCGTGCTGCTGCACGGCGGCGGCCCGGGTGCGTCGTCCTGGTCCAACTTCGCCAGGAACATTCCCGTTCTGGCGCAGCAGTTCCACGTGATCGCCGTCGACCAGCCGGGCTACGGCCAGTCCGACAAGCCCACCGAGCACCCGCAGTACTTCCGGCACAGTGCGTCGGCGTTGAAGGACCTGCTCGACACGCTCGGCATCACCGATCGTGTTCACCTGCTGGGCAATTCGCTCGGCGGTGGCGCTGCGGTCCGATTCGCCCTGGACTACCCGGAGCGGGCCGGACGGCTCGTGCTCATGGGACCGGGCGGCCTCAGCGTCAACCTGTTCGCGCCGGACCCCACCGAGGGAGTCAAGAACCTCGGCAAGTTCAGCTACCAGCCGACGCGGGACAACCTCGAGGCGTTCCTGCGGATCATGGTGTTCGACCAGAAACTGATCACCGACGAGTTGATCGACGAGCGGTTCGCCGCGGCGAGCGCTCCGGAATCGCTGGCGGCCGCGAAGGCGATGGGGAAGTCGTTCTCCAGTTCCGAGTTCGAACTCGGCATGCTGTGGCGTGACGCCTACAAGCTGCGCCAGCGGGTGCTGCTGATCTGGGGTCGCGAGGACCGGGTCAATCCGATCGACGGCGCCCTGGTGGCGCTCAAGATGATCCCGCGCGTGCAGCTGCACGTGTTCGGTGGGTGCGGCCACTGGGCTCAGCTCGAGAAGTTCGACGAGTTCAACCGTCTCGCAGCGGACTTCCTTCTCGACGGAGGTAAGTGATGGGTATTCGTTCACTGGCGTACATGCGCATCGAGGCCACCGACATGGCCGCGTGGCGCGAGTACGGTCTCAAGGTTCTCGGGATGATCGAGGGCAAGGGCACCAACCCCGACGCCCTCTACCTGCGCATGGACGACTACCCGGCGCGCCTCGTCATCGTTCCCGGTGAGCGCGACGGGCTCTACTCCGTCGGCTGGGAATGTGCGAATGCCGAAGGTCTGCAGGAGATTCGTGAGCGCCTGGCCAAGGCCGACTGGGAGTTCGAGGAGGGCACCAAGGAGGAGGCGGCCGAACGCAACGTCGTCGAGTTCATCAAGTGCCGTGACGCCTCCGGTTCCCGCCTGGAGATCTTCCACACCGTCGCTCTGCAGCACCGCCGCATCGTGAGCCCGTACGGACACAAGTTCGTCACCGGCGAGCAGGGTCTCGGGCACGTCGTGCTCGCGACCAAGGACGACGAGGCGGACCTCGAGTTCTACCGCGACGTCCTCGGGTTCAAGCTGCGCGACTCGATGCGACTGCCTCCGCAGGTCGTCGGGCGTCCGGCAGACGGGGAGCCGGCCTGGCTGCGCTTCCTCGGTTGCAACCCGCGTCACCACAGCCTCGCGTTCGCGCCGCTGCCGAACCCCACCGGGATCGTGCACCTGATGGTCGAGGTCGAGAACTCCGACGACGTCGGACTGTGCCTCGATCGCGCGCTCCGCAAGAACGTGAAGATGTCGGCGACGCTCGGCCGTCACGTCAACGATCTGATGCTCTCGTTCTACATGAAGACCCCGGGCGGATTCGATGTCGAATTCGGTTGTGAGGGGCTCGAGGTCGAGGACGAGAAGTGGATCGCGAAGGAGAGCACCGCTGTGAGTCTGTGGGGGCACGACTTCACGGTGGGGTTCAAGTAAATGTCCGGCCATGAGACGTCCAGAGTGGGAACGGGAACGGAGATCGATCCGCGACAGTTCCGGACCGTCCTCGGTCAGTTCTGCACCGGCGTCACGATCATCACGACCATGGACGACGGTGTGCCCGTCGGGTTCGCGTGCCAGTCGTTCGCGGCGTTGTCGCTCGAACCGCCGCTGGTGCTGTTCTGCCCCACCAAGGGGTCGCGGTCGTGGGCGGCGATCGAGCGGACCGGGCGATTCTGCGTGAACGTGCTCGCGGAGGAACAGCAGTCCACCTGCGCCCGGTTCGGGTCGCGGGAACCGGATAAGTTCGCCGGAATCGACTGGACTCCATCGCCGTTGGGGTCGCCGATCCTCGACGGCTCGCTCGCGCACATCGACTGCACGGTCGAGACGGTGCACGACGGCGGCGACCACTACGTGGTCTTCGGACGGGTCCACTCGATGAGTGAGATCAAGACCGAGAGGCCGCTGCTGTTCTACCGCGGCCAGTACACCGGGATCGAGCCGGACAAGACGGTGCCGGCGAAGTGGCGGGACGACCTCGAGGCGTTCCTCACGACCGCCAGCGAGGACACCTGGTTGTAGGCTCCGCCCATCGGGGGGATAGCTCCATCAGATGATGGATTGGGGAAAGAGTTGAAGGGTCCCTTCACACGCTCACCGCGTGTGAAGGGACCCTTCAACTCGTTGGGGGCCTTCATCGGGACGGCGTGCGGGTCTAGGATTGGGATTGGTACACACGAGGTAGCCCCGCTGGGCGCCGCGTGATCCGGCGGTCACCGCATTCCTGAAATCGAATGCGTACCGCGAAATCCATTACCCGAGTGCCTGATCGGCGCGGGTGTGTTCACGACTTGCGTGACGCGTCGACGGTCGCCTCCAGTTGAGGATGTGAGATCCATGGCCAAGACGCTCAGTATGAGCGATTCCGTTGTCATCGACCGACCGATCGCGGATGTGTTCAGCTACCTCTCCGATCCGGACAAGGCCACCGAATGGTCGAGCGACGTCGTCGATTACCGGATGGTCTCCGGTGCTCCCGACGAGGTGGGTTCGGTCGCGTCGACCACTCTCAAGGTTGCCGGCGTGAAGGTCGAGGCGACGGAGGAGATCACCGCGTACGAGGAGAACAAGCGGATCGGGTTCGAGTCGCGCGACTCGCGCGTCGAGTACACCCGCGAGCTCGACTTCGACGGGGACGGCGACGGGGCGACGCGGGTGACGTTCAAGGTGGACGCCAAGCCCAGTCCGGGACTGTTCAAGTTCGCCGACTCGGTCGCGATGAAGCTGTACGCCCGCGACGTGCACGGCAATCTGGAGAACGCCAAGACGATTCTCGAGACCCCGAACGGCTGAAGGATCCCTTCACGCGCCGACAGCGCACGAAGGGGCCCTTCAGCTTTCGACAGCAGGCTCAGCGGACGGTGAACTCCGCGGATGTGCCGGTGAAGGGGGACACCGCGCCGTCCGGGGCCTTGCGGTCGCCGAAGTGCTGGATCCGGTACGTGCCCGACGGAGTTCCGGTCGGGACGTCCCAGGTGATGCGCGCGATCGATGCGCCCAGGCCTTCGCGGCGCCACCGGTACTTGGTGGCCCAGTCGCCGTCGTCGGCGTGCCGCACCCAGCGGCCGCCGTCGCGGCGCTGCACCTCGAAATACGTTCCGCGGCGGTGCAGGTCGTTCTTGGGATGTCCGGTGACGAACTCGACGGCCACCTGATCGCCCACCCCGGCGCTGCCGGCGGGCTGGACCACCACGTCACCGAACGCGCGTCCGGGCAGTGGCTCGTCGACCGGGAAGTCCTGCCCGAAGCCGGGCTGGAAGCCGGACAGGTCGCGCGGTGCCGGGCCGCGGGGGACGTCGGCACCGGTCTTCATCGCCGCGGCCAACTTCGCGAACCCCTGCTGGTAGGCGGGCAGGGTGTTGCGGCCGAACAGCGTCGAACCACCCTCGTACTGCTGGGCGTCGTACTCCTCGGGCGTCGTGCAGTAGCTCGAGTACGCGTTGGCGTAGCCCTGGAAGATGACGTTCTCCAAAGGGACTCCGAGTTCCTCGGCGACGGTGCGGCGAATCCGCAGGCCCGAGACGATGGTGAACTCGGCCGGTCCGCCGACCACGTAGATGTCGCCGATCCGGATGATCTGGATCTTGACCACGTGCGGCACCCAGCCGTCCGGAGGCAGCAGGCCGACGGGCACCAGCACCAGCTTGGGGGCCTGCGCGTCGGCGAGCCACTGCGGGGTGGGGGTGTCGATGCCGCCGAGGGCGCCGATCAGCGGGTTGCGGGTGCCCTCGGTGAAGATCTCGATCGCGGGGCCGTCCTCGGTGCTACCCGCAGCCATCGCGGCGCCCACGCACGCGGGTGCGGTGCGGCGCGGCTGCCCGTCGGACGTGTACTTGCCGTCCACCAGCTGGTCGGCCATGTCCAGGTAGATGATTCGGCTGTCGACGGTGGTCGACGCCAGCGGTGACGCAGCCTTGAACGCCGTCCGGGCCGCGGTCACCTGACGTTCACCGATGAGCCGCGCGTTCTCGAACTCGTCGGCGGTGGGGCCGTGTCCGGGCTCGAGGTCGAGATTGGGGGACATGTCGCCGGTGTTGGTCTGCGGGAAGCAGGCGACGAACCCGGGCGCACCGTCGAGGTAGCGCACGCCGGCGACGTCGTGCTCCCAGAAGTACGCGGCCGCACCCTTGTTGTCGCCCGAGATCAGGTGGTTCTTGTTGGTGAGCGATGCGCCATGCGTGGGGAACCAGCCGATGCCGCCGACGTTGTCGCCGCCCTGGCTGATCTTGAGCACCCGCATCGAGGTGTCGATTCCGAGCGGGTAGTAGTCCTTGTCGCGCTGCGGGTTCCGATCGAATGCTGCACGCGAACGATTCACGCTCGCGTCCTTCAGCTCGCTGCGTCCGTAGGAGACGACACCCGCGGCGAGGTTGTCGTGCGCGGCGACGATCGCCTCGACCATGCCGTCGACCTCGGCGCCGAACACCTGCGGCTGGAAGCCGAGAGTCGCGAGGCTGTACGCGTAGTCCTGCGACGCACCGCCACATGCCGCGTGCGAGTGCACGGCCGTGAGCATCACGTTCTTCTCGGTGTAGAGGCCACCGAACTTCGCGGCCAGCCGGGCCAGGACCGCGTCGTGCACGGCCTGGAACACCATGCAGGTATCGGCGCATGCGTAGACGACGCGGTTGTCGTCGGCATCGGCGAAGATGTACGCGCGGACCCGGGTCCGCTGATGCAGACCCTCCGCGCGCTGCTCGAAGCTCGAGTAGCCCATCATGCCGTTCTCGGCGACAGGGCCCGTCATGTCGGACAGGCCGACGCCCACCCGGAATCCCTGGCTGTCGGCGGCGCGACGCGCGGGTGCGGCGGTGGTTCTGGGCAGAGCGTGTGCGGTGGCACCGGCAACTGCTGCGAGCGCCGGTGCGGCGGCGGCTCCGGCCAGCACGGTGCGTCGACTGATCGTCACGACGAAGTCCTTTGCGCGAGGTCGAGAATCATTACTTGATCAAACGTCCAAGTCTTCAAGCACACACCAGTAGGTCTCGTTTCGCAAGGGTTCTTCCGTCGAGTGTCGTCCCGGTTCAGACCTTCGCCGCGTCCCCGAAGGTCATCTGCAGGTCGGGGATCGTGGTGGTCATCAAGGCTCGCCGCGGCAGGCCGAGGGACCGGAGTTCGGTGGCGATCGGGTGGTTACCCAGACGCAGTTCGGCGCCACCGAGCCGCGACCGGACGCCGCTTGGATTCATGTCCCAGGCCGTGTGCCGGGTGACGCCGTCGACGTGCGAGTACGCCTCGAGTGAGGTGTTGGCGCCGCCGCCGGGTGTCGGGATGCCCTGCTTGACGGTGAGTTCCGCGATGAGCCGGCCGTCCTGGCTGACCTTGCCACGGCGGACGTCACTGGTGTGGTCGGCCTCGAAGTCGGCCAGGATCTTGGGGAATCCCCAGATCCCACGGCCCGCGGCCAGGGTGAACTCGCCGTCGACGGGCAGTTGGTGAATGAGGGCGCCGGCCTGCCCCGTGGCCAGTGCCCGCAGGTCGCCGAGCACCGACGACCGTCCCCGGCCACGGTGGTTGCGGACCATGAACGTGACGCCGAATTCGTTGTACGGGCCGAGGTCTCCGTCCACGTAGTCGACGAACACCAGGCCACACAGGCCGCGCCCGGGGCGGAACTGCAGGATCTCGAGCCCGGTGTAGTCGATGAGCGCCTGGGCGGCCGCGGTCGGGACCGAGTACATCGCCATGAACGCGGTGGCGGCGCGGATCTCGACGGGCATGTCGACCCGTCGGCCGAGCACCTCATGTGAACTCACTCCGACACCACCCCGCGCAGTCCGTCGGCGCCGTAGACCTGTTCGAGCATCGACGTGAAGTCGGGTCCGCGGCGCAGCATCTGGCCGCCGTCGACGTTGATCACCTGCCCGGTGATCCACGTGGACTCCGGACCGAGCAGGAACTTGGCGAGCCCGGCGATGTCGTCCACCTCGCCGACTCGCGCGAGGGGAGTGCACGCCATGTAGTCGTCGAGGATCGGTCCGCCGTCGGTGATCATCGCGACCAGATCGGTCCGGGTCAGTCCCGGACGGATGCCGTTGACGCGAACCCCGCTGGCGCCCAGTTCGTCCGCGGCGAGCTGGACGAGATGATCGACGCCGGACTTGGAGACGCCGTAGGCGCCGAACCAGCGGTGCGTGTTGCTGGCGGCGATCGACGAGATCGCGACGATCGCGCCGCCGCCGGCCGCGACGAGCGCGCGGGCCCCGTGCTTGATGGTGAGCATCGTGCCGGTGACGTTGAGGTCGACGGTGCGGCGCCACGCGTCGGCGTCGAGCTGCGTGATGGGTGCGATGGTCTCGTTGCCGCCGGCGCACGCGACGACGCCGTCCAGTCGCCCGGTGGTCTCCATCGCGCGGGCCACGGCACGGGCGACGTCGGCCTCGTCGGTGACGTCCGCCGCGACGGTGGAGATCGACCCGCCCGACGCGAACGCACCGGTCGCGGCGATCTTCTCGGCCGCGGTCGACAGCTTGTCCGCGCTGCGGCCGCAGATCGTGACGTGGGCACCCTCGGCGACCAGAGCCTGCGCGATGCCCAGGCCGATGCCGCTGCCACCTCCTGTGACCAGGATCGATCGTCCGGTGAAGGTCCCGGATACGCCGTCCGAACTCATCACGTCTCCCCTCGTGTGTCCGATACCCCGCCGATAGTAGGAACAAGTTCTACTATCGGGGCAGGTTTGGGTGATTGTCGAGGCCTTCCAGTTTGTCCGTACGGACCGAGGAGCACCGGATGACGATCGTGAACAACGTGAAGGACACGGATCTGCTCGACGGGCGTTTCTACGCCGGCGAACTGGGTGACCCCCGCGCGGCGTACGCGTGGATGCGGGCGCATCAACCGGTGTTCCGGGACCGGAACGGGATGGCGGCCGCGACGACGTATGCGGCGCTGATCGCCGCCGAGCGCGCTCCGGGCCTGTTCTCCAACGCGGGCGGGATCCGCCCCGAGACCGGCCCGTTGCCGCAGATGATCGACATGGACGACCCCGCACACCTGCAGCGCCGGCGGCTCGTGAACACCGGCTTCACCCGCAAGAAGGTGGAGGCGAAGATCGGGCGGATCCGTGAGATCTGCGATCAGTTGATCGACGCGGTGTGCGAGAAGGGGGAGTGCGACTTCGTCGCCGACCTCGCGGCGCCGCTGCCGATGGCGGTCATCGGCGACATGCTCGGGGTTCGGGCCGAGGAGCGCGAGACGTTCCTGCGCTGGTCCGACGATCTGGTGAAGGCATTGGGCAGCAACGCGACCGAGGAACAGTTGAAGGCGATGATGGACGCGTACGTCGCGTTCAACGAGTTCACGTTCCGCACCATCGCGGAGCGGCGGGAGAACCCCACCGACGACCTGATCAGCATCCTCGTGCACGCCGAGATCGACGGCCGGCGACTCGACGACCAGGAGATCGTGAACGAGTCGCTGCTGATCCTCATCGGCGGTGACGAGACCACCCGGCATGTCCTCAGCGGCGGCATGGAACAGCTGATGCGGCACGAGGATCAGCGCGACCGACTGGTGGCCGATCCGTCGGGCATTCCGCTGGCGATCGAGGAGATGCTGCGCTGGGTGTCGCCGATCAAGAACATGGCCCGCACGCTCACCCGCGACACCACGTTCCTCGGAACCGACCTGAAGGAGGGTGAGAAGATGCTGCTGCTCTTCGAGTCCGCCAACTTCGACGGGGCCGTGTTCGACGACCCGGACCGCTTCGACATCGGACGCTCCCCGAACCCGCACGTGGCCTTCGGCTTCGGTGCCCACTTCTGCCTCGGCAACCAGTTGGCCCGGCTCGAGGGGAACATGATGTTCGACCGCCTCCTGGCCCGGCTGCCCGACATGGCCCTGGCGACGAGCGAGCCACTGTCGCGGCGGCCGGCGAACTTCGTGTCAGGGCTCGAGGCGATGCCGGTGAAATTTACTGCAGCGCAGCATAGTTGAGGTCGTGGCGGGTCATCCCGGTTCGCCGTTGAAACGGGCCTCCATCGTCGGGGACAGCGGGATCCGGTGCACGATCCGCTCGGTGAGCGGCAGCGCACGGATCGCGGTGATCGCGTCCCACTTGAACGCGCCGCACTCGCCGGTCGGCAGACCCGGTGCCCGCAGGCCGAGTCCGTTCTCGTTGACGAGCCAGACGATCGGTGGCGTCGGCTGATCGATACGGCAGGGTTGTTCGTCGGGCGGTTCGGAGGGGAGCCGGTAGCCGGCGATGATCGCCGTCATGTCGCCCCCGCGACGCTCCTCGACCCACGAGACGGTGTGGTCGTCGGCGACGCTGGCATCCCCGTCGTCTACGCACGTGACGACGCGGACCGGGGCGAAGTCGTCCGGGATCGGCATCGGGTCGGGCACGGGCGGCGCGGTCTGGGGCAGACCCGAGAATCCGAGGAGATTGCCGGCCAGACAGGTCGGTTCCACCAGGTCGGGCACGGTCGTCGGCGTGGTCGGTTGCGGCGCCGCGGTGGTGGCGTTGTCGCCCGACGATCCACAACCGGCCAGTAGTACGACCGCAGTCATCCCCACGAAAATCCTTGAAGCCCCCATATCGGGCAGCCTACGTTCACGATTTCCCTCCCGATCGAAACCGACTGTTTGTCCGCCAGTCGGTGAGCAGTCGGAAAGACTAAGCGCAGCTCGGGGCGGGTGCGTCCTCGGACAGCGGACTGCCGACCGGGTTCACGTACAGCACGTGCAGGACCATCGGCGTCGGGCCGAGATTGCGGCCCATGTGGACGTATCCGTGCCCGCTCGGCTCGACGATGGTTCCGCCGGCGTTGTAGATGCCGTCGGTGGTGCAGTCCGACTTGTAGTGCGTGAGCGTGCCCTCCGTGACGAGGCCGTACAGCATGCCGTCGTGGAAGTGCCAGCCCGTGGTGCCGCCGGGTGCGATCGTGATCCGGCGCAGGATGTAGTCCTGCCCGCCGACCGTGGCCTGGGCCAGGATCTCGCCGGTGACGCCCTCGCTGGGGGTCGCGGCGGCGGTTGCCGGTGCCAGGCCGAGTACGAGGGCGGCGGAGGTGGCGGCCAGTGCAATTCGGTACCGACGGCGCATCGCTGTTCCTTCCCGAACCTGCGGAGGTGCGAGAACATCGTGCGCGCCGGTCGGCCTCGACCGTGGGGTTTTCGCCTACGCGGGTGCCCCGAGATTCATCTCGTCCGGATGGAAGCCGACGCGCACGCCGTCGTCGAGGGTGGCGATGTCGGCGAGGTCCCGGTCGGTGAGCTCGAAGTCGAAGACGTCGAAGTTCTGGGCGATCCGGTTGTCGTGCACGGACTTCGGAATGACGATCAGTCCGTTCTGCAGGTGCCAGCGGATGAGGACCTGCGCGGCCGATTTGCCGTGGCGTTCGCCGATACGGGTGATGACCGGGTCGTCGAGCAGGGTGTTGGGCTTGGACGCGTTGCCCCAGCCGGAGTTGCTGGTGCCGCCGAGCGGGCTCCACGACTCCACCGCGATGCCGTGCAGGGCGGAGAAGTCCCGGATCGCGTGCTGCGGCAGGTGCGGGTGCAACTCCACCTGGTCGACGGCCGGCAGCAGGCCGCCGCGGTCGACGAGTTCCTGCAGGTGGTGCGGTTCGAAGTTGCACACGCCGACGGCCTTCGCGCGGCCCGATTCGGCGATCTTCTCCATCGCGTCCCACGTGCGCAGGCGGGTGTTCCGGTCGCGCAGCGGCCAGTGGACGAGGTACAGGTCGACGTAGTCGACGCCCAGGCGCGCGAGGCTCGCGTCGAATGCGTCGAGGGCCGGTTGGTACCCCTGGTCGGAGTTCCACAGCTTGGTGGTGACGAAGATGTCCTCGCGGGGGACCGACGCGTTCGCGATGCCGCGTCCGACGCCCTCCTCGTTGCCGTACGCGGCGGCGGTGTCGATGTGGCGGTATCCGGCGTCGTCCAAGGCGAAGCGGACGGCGTGCTCGGTCTCGTCGTTGGTCGCTTGCCACACACCGAGGCCGAGCTGAGGGATGACTGTTCCGGAATTCAGGGTGATCTCTGGAGTGGTCATGGATCCAGGCTAGGAGTTCCGGCTCAGCCCTGCTGGGAACCGGCCTCCCACATGTGGGAGAGCAGCTTGAAGCTCGGGGTGTCGTCGAGCGAGGTGATCGACTCGTAGATGCGGTCGTACGACGTCTCGACGATCCGCCAGCGGCCGTCGTCGTCGCGCCGGTACCGGTCGGTGTAGTAGCCGGCGCCGCGGATGACGCTCTTGGCGTCCGGGACGATGACGGTGTCCTCGAACGCCCACGAGCCGGACGCCCGCGACCCGTCGACGGTGAGCTCGGGGTGGTTCGCGACGTGGACGGTGGTGACCGCCGGACCGAGCGAGTCCCGCATGAAGCCGGCGAGCGTGTCGCGGCCCTCGAACACCAGCGGATCGCGCAGCGCATGCGTCCCGTACCGGGCGACGACGTCGTCCGCCAGGGTGTCCGCGAACTCGTCCCACCGCTTCAGATCCAACGTCCGGAAGTAGCGGTACTTGAGCTGCCGGAGGTCTTCGAGGGCGGCGAGTTCTTCGAGGGAACGGATGCTCACGCGCGGAGCATGGCACGTCGCATCGGCCGGCCGCAGGCGATTCGCGTCAGGATTCGCAGCAATCCGGGCGCGAGGCAGCCGGTGTGGGACAACATGTGTCGCCCCGCCACGCCTCGACGCCCTCACGCACCGCGACGACGGCGATGACGAGCGCTGCGACGGGGTCCGCCCAGGTCCAACCGACGAGGCTGTTGAGCAGCAGCCCCACCAGCAGGACTGCGGACAGGTAGGTGCACAGCAGCGTCTGCTTGGAATCCGCCACCGCGGACAGCGACCCCAGCTCCCGGCCGGCCCGGCGCTGGGCCCACGACAGCACCGGCATGATCGCCAGGCTCGCCGCGGCCAGCGCGATGCCTACCGTCGAATGCTGTGGCTCGCCCACACCGAGCAGCGAGCGGACGGCGTCGACGGTGACGTACACGGCGAGACCGAAGAACGAGAACGCGATGATCCGCAACGCCACCTTCTCCCGTGCCTCCGGGAAGCGTCCCGAGAACTGCCAGGCCACTGCGGCGGCCGACGACACCTCGATCACCGAGTCCAGTCCGAAGCCGAACAGCGCCACCGACGACACCCGGGCGCCCTCGGTGAGCGCGACGGCCGCCTCGATCATGTTGTAGGTGATGGTGGCCGCGACGAGGAACCGGATGCGGCGCGCGAGGACCGCCCGTCGATCGGACGAGACCGCGACGCCGGGCGCCATCAGCAGCAACCCTCGCTCGCGGCGGCCGGGCAGCATGCCGGGTCGACGGCGAGTACGAGGCCGATGAGGTCGCCGAGCGCGTGCCCGATCCGCGGGTCCGCGAGCTCGTACCGGCTGCGCCGGCCCTCGGGTACCGCGACGACCAGTCCGCAACCGCGTAGGCAGGCAAGGTGATTCGACACCAGCTGGCGGGAGACCCCGATGGTGTCGGCGAGATCGGACGGGTAGCCGGGGCTCGACCGCAGGCTCAGCAGGATCTGTGCGCGCGTGGGGTCGGACAACGCGTAGCCGAACCGGGCCAGCGCGTCACGGTGGACGAGGGTCTCCATGACCCAACAGTACATCCGATTCTGTATTCAGAAAAGGGTGTACAGAGGCGCGGTCGGACGTGGGCGGCCACCACCGTGGGGATGCTGGGATCATTCACAGGTGACGCGAATCAGACTGGTGGCATCCGACCTCGATGGGACCCTCCTGCGGTCCGACCGGACGGTCTCGCCGCGCACGGCGCGCGCGATGACCGCTGCACGCGACGCCGGTATCGAGGTGGTGTGGGCGACGGCCCGCGCCCGCCACTCGGTGGACACACTGGCCCGCTCGTGCGGGTTCCGCGGCGAGGCGATCTGCGCCAACGGGGCGGTCACCCTCGACCTGGCGGACGGCACCCCCGAGATCACCGGCACCGTCTCGATCGAGGTCACCGAGGCACTCGCCGCGATGGACCGCGTCCGCACCCTCGTACCGGGCGTGGTGTTCGCGAACGTCGGGCCGACGACGTTCGTCGCCGAACCCGAGTACGCCGCGCTCTGCGACTACGCCGACCACCACCGCACCCTGGACGAGATGATCCTCGAGGAGCAGTTGCCGCGGATGGGGGAGCCGATGGTCAAGATCGTCGCCCGGCATCCGGAGGTCCCCAGCCACGAGCTGTACCGGCTCGCCGTCGCGGCCGGCGTCGACGGCGTGGAGCTGACGCATTCGGGGGCGCCGTACGTGGAGATGGCCGCGTCCGGGGTGTCCAAGGCCAGCGCCCTCGCCCGGCTCTGCGCGGCGAGAGGCATTGCGGCCGATGAGGTTGCGGTGATCGGCGACGCGGTCAACGATGTGCCGATGCTGCTGTGGGCCGGCACCGCGCTGTGCCCGGAGAATGCGTTGCCGGAGGTGCGTGCGCTGGCCGACCGGGTGCTGCCGAGCAACGACGACGACGGCGTCGCGCAGTATCTCGAGGAGATCGGGGGCTGAACCGGCTTCGCCCGGCCAGGGGTGCCTCTGGCCCGAATCGTTGTCGTCGGCAATGATGCAATCCGTCGGAGAAGCGAGACGAAGGGTGCGGCTGAATGCTCAAACAGGAGCGCGCGGTGATCACGCGGAAGCAGATCATCCAGGGTGCCGCCGAGATGTTCGACCGCGTGGGATACGAACGAGCCAGTCTCGCCGAGATCGTCGCCCTGTCCGGAATCACCAAAGGGGCGCTGTATTTCCATTTCAGGTCGAAGGACGACCTCGCCGGTGTCGTCATCGAGGAACAGCACGCCATCTCGATGAACGCGGTCGTGGCCATCGGTCGTACCGGTGCTCCCGCGCTCGAACAACTGGTCATGCTCTGCTACGAGATGGGCCGGTCGATCGTCGAGGATCCGGTGGTGCGAGCGGGGATCCGCCTCACGTTGGAGATGAGCGCCGTCGGTGGGCCCCAGCGGCCCTACCTCGACTGGATCGACAGCTGTGAGCGGCTCGCGCGGGACGCCGTCGCGCAGGGCGACGTGGTCGACACGGTCGTTCCCGCCCAACTCGGACGCTTCATCGTCTCGGCTTTCACCGGCGTGCAGATCGTTTCGAATGTGCTGACTGCCCGGACGGATCTCTACGACTGCATCGACCAGATGCTCACGCTGCTGCTTCCCGGGATCGTTCCGCCGGATCGACGGAGCGAGATCGACCGGACCCTGGCGGCCCGCTGGACACCGGCCGCGGACTGAGACGAGCGGTCCGAATGACGCCGAGGGCCGGCCCGGAAATTCCGGGCCGGCCCTCGGCTGATGGGGGACGGAATCAGGCCGGCAGGCCCGCCAGCGACTCCATGCCCTTGATGTATTCCTCCGGCTGGCCGAACAGCTGCGAGCTGCCGTGGGCGCGCTTGAAGAACAGGTGCGCGTCGTGCTCCCACGTGATCGCGATGCCGCCGTGCAGCTGGATCGAATCGCCGGTGACGATGTTGAACGCCTCCGAGCAGTACGCCTTCGCGACCGCGGCGTCGGCGGCGGCCGAGGGCAGGCCCTCGCTCAGCGAGTACACCGCCGCGTACGACGCGGACCGGGCCGTCTCGACCTGGAAGTACAGCTCGGCCATGCGGTGCTTGAGGGCCTGGAAGCTGCCGATCGCGCGACCGAACTGCACGCGGTCCTTGCTGTAGTCCACCGTCATCTGCAGGCAGCGCGCGGCGGCGCCGACCTGCTCGGCGGACAGCGCGACGATCGCGATGGTGCGGACGCGCTCGAGCGCGTCCGTCGCATCGTCGGTGGTGAGCCGGACCGCCGCGGCGGAGGTGAACTCCACCAACGACATCGGCCGGGTCAGGTCCATCGTCGGCAGCTCGCGGCGGGCGACGCCCTCGGCGGACGGGTCCACCTCGAACAGCGCGATCGCGCCGTCGACCGCAGCGGCGACGATGAGCACGTCGGCGTGCGCGCCGTCGAGCACGTAGTGCGCGGTGCCCGAGACGGTGTAGCCGTCGGCGTCGCTGCCGGATGCGGTGCACGCGACCTCGTCGCTGCGCCAGTGGCCCTCGGGGCCCACCCAGCACAGTGCCGCGATCGACGAGCCCTCGGCGATGCCGGGCAGCAGGCGCTCGCACGCTTCCGTGTTGCCGGTCGCCAGGATCGCCTGCGCGGCCAGGACTGCGGAACCGAACATCGGTGACGGCGTCAGCGCGGCGCCGAGCTCCTCGAGCACCAGGTGCTGCTCGACGAGCGTGGCACCGAAGCCGCCGAACTCCTCCGGGATCGCCAGCGCCGCGACACCGACCTGCTGGCACAGCACGTCCCACAGGCCACGGTCGTAGCTCTCGCCCGACTCGAGCGTCTTGCGCAGCGCGGCCGGGTCGGCGCGCTTGGCGAGCAGCTGGGCAACCGTCTTGCGGAGTTCGATCTGCTCCTCCGCGAACACTCCGACCCCACTCACAGCGCGCTCGCAATCCGTGCGCGGTGTGCGGAAGCGGTGCCCCAGGCGGACTGCAGCGCCCGCGTCTTGGTCAGCCACAGCGACAGGTCGCACTCGAGGGTGTAGCCGATCGCGCCGTGGACCTGCAGCGCCTTGCGCGACGCCACGTACGCGGCGTTCGCGGCGGCGACCTTCGCGGCCGACACGTCGCGGGCGATGGTGTCGGAACCTTCGGCGATGGAGATCGCCGCGCCGTACACGAGCGGGGTGGCCATCTCGACGGCCACGAGGGCGTCCGAGAGGTGGTGCTTGATGGCCTGGAAGCTGCCGATGACGCGGCCGAACTGCGAACGGTTCTTGGCGTACTCGGTGGCCGTCTCGATCATCGCGTGACCGGCGCCGATCAGCTGCGCCGAGGCGGCGAGGACCGCGAGGTCGTACGCCTTCTCCGCGGCGGCGGCGACGTCCGCGCCCTGCGCGAGCGTCTCGACCGACTCGACCTCGAACAGGCGGCGAGCCGGGTCGACCGACTCGAGCTGCGTGGTCGCGCGGACCAGCTCGAGCGTGTCGCCCGAGACCCGCAGGACCGGATCCGCGATGTCACCGTCGAGCGCCCGCGGCGTGGACGGCTCGAGCACCAGCGACGCCAGCGACGCGCCCTCGGCGATGCCGGGCAGGAAGCGCTTCGCGAGCTGCTGGTCGTCGAGCGCCGACAGCAGCGCGGGGACGGCGGCGGCCGTCTCCAGGATCGGGCCCGGGACGGCGGCGCGGCCAAGCTCGATGAACGCGACGGCCAGATCGGCCGGATGCGCGCCGATGCCGTCGAACTCCTCGGGCACGGCGAGTGCGGTCACGCCGGTCTCGGCCAGCTGCTGCAGCAGTGCCAGACCCGAAGCGGTGTCGTTCCCACCCCACGACCGGACGACGGCCGGGGTGTTGGCGTTGGCGAGCATGCCGCGGAGGCTGTCCGCGAAATCGCGCTGCTCGGTGGACAGGGAGAATTTCATCGATCCGCCTTCGGGAGTCCGAGCATCCGCTCGGCAACGATGTTGCGCTGAATTTCGTTGGTGCCGGCGTAGATCGGGCCGGACAGCGAGAACAGGTACCCGTCCTGCCACTTGCCGGCGAGCTCGCCGTCGGCGCCCAGCAGGTCGAGGGCCGTCTCGTGGATGCGGACGTCGAGCTCCGACCAGAAGATCTTGTTGATCGAGCCCTCGACGCCGAGGGGGACACCCTCGAGCATGCGGGTGACCGTGCCCCACGTGTGCAGGCGGTAGGCCTCGGCGCCGATCCACGCGTCGACGACGCGGTCTCTGGAGGACGTATCGGCCGGTTCGCTCTCGGCCTTCCACACCTCGACCAGGCGATCGACCGCGGAGGTGAAGCGGCCCGGGCTGCGCAGCGACAGGCCACGCTCGTTGCTGGCGGTGCTCATCGCGACGCGCCAGCCGTTGTTGACCTCACCGACGACGTCGGTGTCCGGGACGAAGACGTCCTCGAAGAAGATCTCCGCGAAGCCGGGCTCGCCGTCGAGCTGCGGGATCGGGCGCACCGTGACGCCGTCCACGTTCAGCGGGAACATGAAGTACGTCAGGCCCTTGTGGCGCTGCGCCTCCGGGTCGGTGCGGAACATGCCGAAGCCCCAGTCGGCGTACGTGGCGCGCGAGCTCCACGTCTTCTGGCCGTTGAGGATCCAGCCGCCCTCGGTGCGGCGGGCCGTCGAACGGATGCCTGCCAGGTCGCTGCCGGCCTCCGGCTCGGACCACGCCTGCGCCCAGATGACGTCGGCGTTCGACATGCTCGGCATGATGCGCGCGAGCTGCTCCTCGGTGCCGTGCTCGAACAGCGTCGGCGCGAACAGGAAGATGCCGTTCTGGCTGACCCGCCCGGGGGCGCCGGCCTTGTAGTACTCCTCCTCGAAGAGGACCCACTCGATCATCGACGCGTCGCGGCCGCCGTACTCGACCGGCCACGCGACGGTCGACAGGCGGGCGTCGGCCAGCTTGTGCTCCCACTCGCGGTGAGCCTCGAAGCCCTCCGCGGTGTCCATCGACGGCAGCGGCTGTGCCGGGACGTTAGCCGCGAGCCATTCGCGCACTTCCAGCTGGAAGGCGCGGGCCTTTTCGTCCAGTTCGAGATCCACTATTTCGCCTTCGCTTTCATACTGTTGACGTCCATTCCACCCAGCGAGTCCCTGCCCACCTCGGCATTGTGTGCGTGGGCAAAGTGGTGCAGGCCGAACACCGAATCCATACCGGCCCGCTGACCCATCAGGTCCTCGCACTGGTTGACGGCCTTCTTGGTGAGTGCCAGACCGAAGCGCGGCATCTCCGCGACACGGCCGGCGAGAGCGAGCGTCTCGGCCTCGAGGTCGGTGCGCGGCACCACCCGATTGACCATGCCCACCTCGTACGCGCGCTGCGCGGTGAAGCGGTCGCCGGTGAACAGGATCTCCTTCGCGAACCGCGACCCCAGCACCCACGGGTGCGCGAAGTACTCGACACCCGGGATGCCCATCCGGACAACGGGATCCGAGAAGAACGCGTCCTCCGACGCGACGATCAGGTCGCAGCACCATGCGAGCATCAGGCCGCCGGCGATGCACGCGCCGTGGATCTGGGCGATCATCGGCTTCGGGATCTCCCGCCAGCGGCGGCACATCCCCAGGTACACCTCGGTCTCGCGGGCGAAACGCTGGTCACCGCCAGGCTTGTCGAGGTGATCCCACCACAGGGCGGCCTTGTTCTCGTAGTGCACGTGATGGTCGCGACCCTGCGTGCCGATGTCGTGGCCGCCGCTGAAGTGCTCGCCGTTCCCGGCCAGCACTATCACCTTCACGTCGTCGTCCTCGACGGCCCGCACGAATGCGGCGTCGAGCGCGTACGTCATCACCGAGTTCTGCGCGTTGCGGAAGTCGGGACGGTTCATCGTCACGTACGCGACATGGTCGCGGACCTCGTACGTGACGACATCGCCCTCGTCGGGAACATCGCCCCGATCGGAAACACTGTGGGCGACGGTCATTCCTTGCCCTCGCGCAGATCGTTCTTGAGGACCTTGCCCGACGGGTTGCGCGGCAGTGCGCCGACGACCGTCACCTCGCGCGGAATCTTGAAGTTCGCCAGGCGCTCCTTGCAGAACGCGATGACATCCTCCGCGGTCACGGTGACGCCGGGCCTCGGTACGACGTAGGCGCGGCCCACCTCGCCCATCCGCTCGTCGGGGATGCCGATCACGGCCGCCTCGGCGAGGGAATCCATTCGTGCGAGGGCGTTCTCGATCTCGGCGGGGTACACGTTGAAGCCGCCCGAGATGTACATGTCCTTGAGGCGGTCGGTGATGTCGAGGTAGCCGCGCTCGTCGAGCACGCCGACGTCTCCGGTGTGTAGCCAGCCGTCCGGATCGATCGTCTTCTTCGTCGACTCGGGGTCGTCCAGGTAGCCGAGCATGACGTTGTCGCCGCGCACCAGGATCTCGCCGTGGTCGCCGATCCTGACTTCCATGCCGGGGATCGCGCGACCGGACGACGTCGACACGGTGACCGGGTCGTCGTCGGTGCGGCACATCGTCACCACGACGGCCTCGGTCTGGCCGTAGGCGGTGATGACGGCGTCGTAGCCGAGTTCGGCCTGCATGCGCTCGACGAGAACGACGGGCACCGCGGCGGCGCCGGTGATCGCGACGCGCAGGCTCGACAGGTCGTACTCGTCGCGGGTCGGGAAGTCGAGGATCGTCTGGTGGATGGTCGGGGCGCCCGGCAGCACGCTGATCTTCTCGTTCGCGATCGTCGTCATGATCGTGGGGACGTCGAAGACCGCGGCCGGCACGATGGTGGCGCCACGCAGGATGCACACCATGATTCCGGCCTTGTAGCCGAACGTGTGGAAGAACGGGTTGATGACGAGGTAACGGTCGTTGCTGTCGACCTCGGCGCAGTCCGCCCACGCGTCGGCGATGCCGACGGTCTGGCGGTGAGCCGTCATGACGCCCTTGCTCTTCCCGGTGGTCCCGGACGTGAACAGGATGTCGGCGACGTCATCGGGGGAGACGGCGCGAGCACGCGCATCAGCGTCGTCGGCGGAAACCGGCTCGGCAGCGGCCGCGAGCTGATCCCACTCGAGGATCTCGCCGCCGGGGAACTCGGTGGTCGGGGCGCCGGCGGAGGGATCGTCCGACGGCGTGCGGAGCACGAGCTTCAGCGTCGGGATGCCCTCGGGTCCGGCGGCCTTCAGGACGTCCGCGAGGCGATCGTTCTTGAGGAAGCGATCGGGGACGACCAGGACCTTCGCCCGGGTGCGCTCGAGCAGGTCGAGGGCCTCGTGACCGGTGTAGCGGGTGCTGATCGGGACGAGCGTCGCGCCGACGTACTGCGCGGCGAGGAACGCCTCGATCCAGTGATGAGTGTTGGGGGCCCACACCGCGACGCGGTCGCCCGCCTCGACGCCCTTCGCCATGAACGCCCGGGCCGCGAGGCGGACCCGTTCGAGCAGCTCGGTGTAGGTGGTCCGGTCGGATCCGTCCGCTACAGCCTCGTTCGATCCGAATTGCTCAGCGGCGCGCCACAGCGCAGCCGGGGTCGTCCGGGGCTCGGTGGTCACATTCGTGCTCACAATCTCTCCTCAACGAGGCAGAACCTCTATACAAAGCAAGTGCTTGGTAGGGTACCGTATCGCTGTGGACGTTAGCCAGGGTATTGAGACCAGCGAGCAGGCAGCTGCTGACGAGGCCTTTGCGCGGGAAATTCGCGAATGGCTCGAAGAGAACCTTTCCGGGAAGTTTGCCGAGCTGAAGGGCCTGGGCGGGCCGGGGCGTGAACACGAGGCGTTCGAGGAACGCCTCGAGTGGGATCGCCACCTGGCTGCCGCCGGTTGGACCTGCCTCGGGTGGCCGAAGGAATACGGCGGACGCGAGGCGACGCTGAGCCAGCAGATCATCTTCCATCAGGAGTACGCGCGCGCCAATGCGCCTGCGCGCGTGAGTCACATCGGTGAGGAACTGCTGGGTCCGACGCTCATCGCGTTCGGCACCGAGGAGCAGAAGAAGCGCTTCCTGCCGGGGATCAAGACGGTCACCGAGCTGTGGTGCCAGGGCTACTCCGAGCCCGGTGCGGGCTCCGACCTTGCGAACGTGTCGACCACCGCGCGCCTCGACGGCGACCAGTGGTCGGTCAACGGCCAGAAGGTCTGGACGTCGCTCGCACACCTGTCGGACTGGTGCTTCGTGGTCGCGCGCACCGAGCCGGGCTCCTCGCGGCACAAGGGTCTGTCGTACCTGCTGGTTCCCATGAACCAGGAGGGCGTCGAGGTCCGTCCGATCATCCAGCTCACCGGCACCTCCGAGTTCAACGAGGTGTTCTTCGACAACGCCCGCACCGATGCGGACCTCGTCGTCGGCGGCGAGGGCAACGGCTGGGGCGTCGCGATGGGCACGCTCACCTTCGAGCGCGGCGTCTCGACTCTCGGCCAGCAGACCGGCTTCGCCCGTGAGCTCGAGTCCATCGTCGAACTGGCCGAGCGCAACGGCGCCGCCCAGGATCCGGCCATCCGCAACAAGATCTCCCGCGCGTGGATGGGCCTGCAGGTCATGCGTGCCCACGCGCTGCGGACCCTCGCGGCGGTCGACGCGAGCGCCAACGGTGGCGAGGCGTCGGTCGCCAAGCTCCTGTGGGCCAACTGGCACCGTGGCCTCGGCGAACTCGCCATGGAGGTCCAGGGTGCGGCCTCGCTGGTGGGTGTCGAGAACACCGAGCCCGGTGAGGAGCTGAACGACCTGCAGCGTCTGTGGCTGTTCACCCGCGCCGACACCATCTACGGCGGATCCAACGAGATTCAGCGCAACATCATCGCCGAGCGCGTGCTCGGCCTTCCCCGAGAGGCACGCCCGTGACCGCCACCATCAAGTCCCCGCTCTCCGTCGCCCCCGAGGAGATCGAGGGTCACAACCTGCTGAAGGGCAAGAAGGTCGTCGTGACGGCCGCCGCCGGCACGGGCATCGGCTTCGCCACCGCCCGCCGCGCGCTGCTCGAGGGTGCCGACGTCCTGGTCTCGGACTTCCACGAGCGTCGCCTCGGTGAGACCGTCGAGAAGCTGTCCGCCGAGTTCGGCAGCCAGCAGGTCGAGTCGTTCGTGTGCGACGTCTCGAGCACCGAGCAGGTCGACGCTCTCATCGCCGGTGCCGCCGAGAAGCTCGGCCGCATCGACGTGCTCGTCAACAACGCCGGCCTGGGCGGCGAGACCCCGGTCGTCGACATGACCGACGAGCAGTGGGACCGCGTCCTCGACATCACGCTGACCAGCACGTTCCGCGCCACCCGCGCGGCGCTGCGCTACTTCAAGTCCGTCGACCACAACGGCGTGCTGGTGAACAACGCGTCGGTGCTCGGCTGGCGTGCGCAGCACTCGCAGGCGCACTACGCCGCCGCCAAGGCCGGCGTCATGGCGCTCACCCGCTGCTCGGCGATCGAGGCCGCCGAGTACGGCGTCCGCATCAACGCCGTAGCGCCGTCCATCGCGCGTCACGCGTTCCTGGCGAAGGTCACCAGTGAGGAGCTGCTGGACCAGCTGGCTTCGTCCGAGGCCTTCGGCCGCGCCGCCGAGGTGTGGGAGATCGCCGCGACCATCGCGATGCTCGCGAGCGACTACACCACCTACCTCACCGGCGAGATCGTCTCGATCTCCAGCCAGCGCGCGTAACACCCGCTCGTGACCGTCACCGAATGTCACATCGGTTCAGTTCGACTGGACCGATGTGACATTCGGCCGTTGTTGGGGAGTGTCCGCCGAGTGAAACTCGCCGATACCCTAGCAATCGCTTGGTTGGTAGGATGCGTGGCATGACTCCACCCCGAGACGCCGACGAGTCTTCGAGCAAGTCGGGCCGCCGCGCCGAGCTCCTCGACCTCGCTGCGGGCCTGTTCGCCGAACGCGGTCTGCGGGCCACCACCGTGCGCGACATCGCCGACGCGGCGGGCATCCTGTCCGGCAGCCTCTACCACCACTTCGACTCCAAGGAGTCCATGGTGGACGAGATCCTGCGCGGATTCCAAGACGACCTGTTCGGGCGCTACCACGAGATCGTCGACGCGGGCATGGGCTCGCGCGAGACCTTCGAGGCCCTCGTGGTCGCGTCGTTCGAGGCGATCGACACCCGGCACAGCGCGGTCGCGATCTATCAGGACGAGGTCAAGCACCTCGCCGCCAACGAACGCTTCGCGTACCTTGCCGAGCGTAGCCAGGAGTTCCGCGACCTGTGGGTCGGGGTACTCGAGGCCGGTGTCGCCGACGGCAGCTTCCGTCAGGACCTCGACATCGAAATCGTCTTCCGCTTCATGCGCGACACGGTCTGGGTGGCCGTGCGCTGGTACCGGCCGGGTGGCCCGCTGACCGCCGAGGCCGTCGCCAAGCAGTACCTCTCCATCGTTCTGGACGGGCTTGCCAGCCCCGACTCCCACAAGTAATCCGAATCCAGGAGCTGTTATGCCCGAGGTTTACATCGTCGACGCCATCCGCACCCCGATCGGCAAGAAGAACGGCGGCCTGGCCCCCGTTCACCCGATCGACCTGGGCGCGCACGTCATCAAGGCCGTCGTCGAGCGCACCGGTATCGACCCGTCCGACGTCGACGACGTGGTCTTCGGCTGCGTCGACGCGATCGGTGGCCAGGCCGGCAACATCGCGCGCATGTCGTGGCTGGCCGCGGGCCTGCCGCAGCACGTGCCCGGCGTGACCGTCGACCGCCAGTGCGGCTCGAGCCAGCAGGCCATCCAGTTCGGCGCGCAGGCGATCCTGGCCGGCACCGCCGACCTGATCATCGCCGGTGGCGTCCAGAACATGAGCCAGATCCCGATCTCGGCCGCGATGATCGTCGGTCAGCAGTACGGCTTCAGCACTCCCACCGCCGAGTCCAAGGGCTGGACCGAGCGTTACGGCAACGAGGAGGTGTCGCAGTTCCGCGGCGCCGAGATGATCGCCGACAAGTGGGACATCAGCCGCGAGGAGCTCGAGAAGTGGGCTCTGCAGAGCCACGAGCGCGCCAAGGCCGCGATCGCCGAGGGCCGCTTCGCGAACGAGATCGTCCCCTTCGGCGACGTCACCACCGACGAGGGCCCGCGTGAGACGAGCCTCGAGAAGATGGCCGGACTCAACGTCCTGGTCGAGGGTGGACGCCTCACCGCGGCCGTCGCCAGCCAGATCTCCGACGGTGCCAGCGCGCTGCTGCTCGCGTCGGAGGAGGCCGTGCAGAAGTACAACCTCGAGCCCCGCGCGCGCATCCACCACATGAGCGCCCGCGGCGACGACCCGATCTTCATGCTGAGCGCGCCGATCCCGGCCACCCAGCACGCGCTGGAGAAGACCGGCCTGACCATCGACGACATCGACCTGGTCGAGATCAACGAGGCCTTCGCGCCCGTCGTCCTCGCGTGGATCAAGGAGCTGGGCGCCGACCCGGCCAAGGTCAACGTCAACGGCGGCGCGATCGCGCTGGGCCACCCGCTGGGCGCCACCGGCACCAAGCTGATGGCGACGCTGCTCAACGAGCTCGAGCGCACCGACGGCCGCTACGGCCTGCTCACCATCTGCGAGGGTGGCGGCACCGCGAACGTCACGATCATCGAGCGCATCCAGGACTAGTCCCGGCCGCTTCCGAAGACCTCCCGAGACCTCCCGAGCCCTCCCGAGCCCTCCCGATCATCGATCGGGAGGGCTTCGGTGTTTGTCAGTTGTGTTTGCGGGCGACGCCGGCGATCTGGGTGTTGACCGGCAGGAAGGGTGAGCGCAGCCGGTAGGCCTCGATGGTCGTCTCGGCGAATCCGGCAGCCTCGACGACTGTCTGCAGGTCCCGCTCGCAGGAGCAGCCTTCGAAGGTCCAACTCCATGGCCGGCGTGCGGCCCGCTGCAGGCGGCGGAGCACTGTGCCGTCCGGAGCGGCGACGTGTTCGAGGAAGGCATATTGCCCGCCGGGACGCAGGACGCGGTGGACCTCGGTGAGGACGGCGACGGGGTCGGGCACGGTGCAGAGCACGAGGCTGGATATCACCGCGTCCACCGACGCGTCGGGCAGATCGAGCCGTTCGGCGCCGGTCGTGTGCAGTTCGAGATCGATTCGGGCGCGGGCGGCTCGTGCGCGCAGGCGATCATGCATGGCCGGGTTCGGCTCGACGGCGATCAGCCGGGTGCCCGCACGGAGGTAGCGCAGGTTGGCGCCGACACCGGGCCCCAGCTCGACGACCGTGCGGGGAAGGTTGCCGAACAGGGATCGTTTGTGCGGCTGCAGTAGGTGATCCAGGTACCGGTCGAGAGCGGTGAAGAACAGGGCGTTGAACGGCCCGCGGAGTGGATGGGGCCGAAATGCTTCCGGCGTGGTCGGTGCATACTCCTCGAGCTTCGAGGGCAACACATCGTGGCTGGCGTCCATCGCGGGCGCTCCTTCCAGATTCGTGGTCGGTCGATGTGACTACGAGCCTCGCGGAGGGACGCACCGGCGGATAGGCGGGAATCACCCCTGCCGGTACCTCAATCCGGTACCTCGACGTCGGTTCCCGGGCCGGGGGAGACGCGTCGGGCCCACCAGGCGGCGACCTGGGCGCGGGAGGTGACGCCGAGGCGGAGACGGATGCGCTCGACGTGTCCCTCGGCGGAGCGCTCCTCGATGCCCAGCCGCTGGGCGATCTGCCGGTTGGTCATGCCCTCGGCGACGAGTGCCGCCACCTGCAGTTGCCGCGGGGTCAACTCGCCCGAGGGCGGGGCCGGCCGCTCCGGTGGGGGCACGGCGGGACCGTCCCCCAGGAATTCCAGGATCGCCCGGACGACGGCGGCGGCCTCGCCCACGTGCGGGAAATGGCTGTTGCCGGGCAGCGAGACCAGTCGCGCGCCGGGGATCCGCGCGGCCAGCTCTCGGCCCGCGCGGTAGGGGATCGCCCGGTCTCCGCGCCGGTGCACCACCAGGGTCGGGGCGGCGACCCGGGCGAGCCGATCGACCACGTCGACCTCGTAGCATTGCGCCAGCAGGTCGACGGCGAGGCGAGGAGATGCCGCCTCCCGCTGCAGCCGGGCGAAGACTGCCTTGGTCGCGGCACTGCCGTCCGGCAGGAAGATGTCGGACAGCAACTCCGATCCCAATCCCCAGTGGGCTCGGATCATGCCCAGCATGGCAGTGCGGACCTCGGGCGTGGCGATGTGCGCGCCGTCGGCGTAACCGCCGTACAGGATCAGCCGGTCGACCCGCTGGGGAAACTGCGCTGCGAAGGCGACCGACACCGGCGCGCCCAGGGAGATGCCCAGCAGATCGACGCGTTCCAGTTCCAGATGATCGGCAAGGGCTTGGAGCACCGCCACGTCGGTGTCCAGCCCCTGCGCCCCCGGCCAGGGGTCGGAGAGCCCGCAGCCGGGCCGGTCGTACTGCACCACTGTCCGGACCGCCGCCAGCGGCGTGAAGAAGGCTCGGTAGGCCGGGTCCTGCCACAGCAGTTCCAGATGGCTGATCCACGCCGCGGGAACCAGAAGCGCCTTTCCCCGTCCCATGCAGGTGTACGCGATCCGCGTGCCGGTCGGCGCCGTGCAGAAGCGGACCGGGCGGCGCGGCTCGAATGCCTCCCGCGAGGACGGTTGGCCCATGTGGGCCTCCAGCCTGTGATGCCTACGTCAAACCATCATGCCCGGTCGCCGACGATCGAGCGGGCCACCGCCTCGACCGAGTCGACGATCCGTCCGGCGCGGGCGCCGCCGGCGGCGAGCGGACGCGCCGCCCCGGCGACCATCGCGAGCAGCAGCACGGCGGTCCCGTCCGGGTCCATGTCCGGCCGCACCTCGGTGATCAGCGCGCTCAGGTGGTCGTACCAGAACCGGTGCAGGTCGTCGGCGCGTTCGTCGGCATCGGAGGCGTCGTATGCGGCGGTGAGTGCGGGGTGGTCGACGATCAGGTGCGCGAAGGCGACGAGGAATGCGACGAGCCGCGCGTCCGCGGGCGCTCCGGGACCGAGTGGCGGTGGCGCGTCGAGGACCGCCTGGCGCAGCGCGTTCGCCTGTTCGTACACGACCGCGCGGACCAGTTCGTTGCGACTGCCGAACCGGTGGAACACCGTCGCCTTCCCGACACCGGCGGCCGCGGCGATCTGGTCGACGGACACCCGGTCCGGGTCGTGCTCGGTGAACAGACGCTGCGCGGCGGCGAGAATCGCGCGCCGGTTTCGGGCGGCGTCGGCGCGTTCCGGTCGCGCGTCGGGCATTACATCTCCTGGAAGCCGTTGTACGAGGGTGACCGAATATATCTTGACCGCCGGTCCAGATCGACGCATGCTTTAACTGAACCGATGGTCCATTTAAGGGGTGATGTGATGCGTGGGGTTCTGTGGTCACAGGCGGGCGGGCCGGACACGCTGGCGGCGCGAGACGGCGACGATGTGCATGCCGCCGGTGGGCAGGTGCGGGTGCGCACCGAGGCCAGTCCGGTGTTGTGGGTGGAGACGCAGATGCGGGCAGGGCTGGTGCCGTCGCCGGCCGCGCCGCCGACGGTCTTCGGCTCCCAGGCCGTGGGGCTGGTCGATGAGGTGGGCGACGGCGTCGATCCGCAACTGATCGGCACCCGGGTCGCGGTGAGTGGTGTGGGGATCGGCGCACACGCCGAGTTCGTCTGCGCCGCGGTCGAGCAGTGCGTGGCGGTGCCGGACGCGATCGGGGCCGTGGATGCGGCCGTCGCGCTCACCGGGCTCCCCGTCGCGCTCGCACTGCTGGAACGGGCGGGTGATCTGAGTGATGCGACGGTGCTCGTGGAGGCGGCGGGCAGCGGGATCGGTGCGTACCTGACGCAGCTGCTGCGAGGCCGGGCGGGGCTGGTGGTCGCAACCGCGGGGAGCGATGAAAGCCGCACCCGTGCAGCATCCTTCGGTGCAGATGTCGTGCTCGATCATGCCGACCTGGACCGACCGGGCGCACTCGCGGCGGCGGCCGGTGGGCGCACGATCGATGCGGCGTTCGACTCGATCGGGGGATCGACCGCACGGCGTGTGCTCGACGCCCTCACGCCGCTGCGCGGACAGTTGCTGTCGTACGGGATGCTCTCCGGGGAGGCGCCCCGGATCGCAGCGGCGGATCTGTATGCCGGTGGGTACACCGTCACCGCCTGCGCCGGGCCCGCCTGGCTCGACCGCGTCGCCGCGCTTCGTTCGATCGCGCTCGATCGCGTCGCCGGCGGCACGGTCCGGCCCGTCTTCGATTCAACGATGCCGCTCGATGCGGTGGCCACGGCCCACCGCCGGATCGACGAGCGAGCGACCAGCGGAACGATCGTGCTCGTGCCGTGACGTTGTGTCAGCCTGCCTCGGAGGCCCTCTCGGTTCGATCCTGAACCGAGACGGCATCCGTCGCCCCGGCCTGCGTGCCGCGACTGATCAGCCAGCCGACGGCCGCGGCCAGTGGGAACATCACGACGCCGTACACGGCGGCGGGGATCGCGATGTCGACGCTGTCGAGGACGCTGATGGAGATCGCGATCGCCAGGGTGCTGTTGTGGACGCCGATCTCCATCGAGCACGCGATCGCCTGACGCTGCCCGACGCTGAGCAGTTTCGGGATCCAGTAGCCCACGGCGAGACTGATGAGGCAGAACAGGATCGTGATCACGCCGACGTCCGCGAGATACGACGGCACGTTCTCCCGCTCGGCCGCGATGGTGCCGACGATGACGAGCACCAGGACGAGGGCCGACGCGATCCGGACCGGGCGGTCCATCCGCTGCGCGAAGTCCTCGCGCCTGGCACGCACGAGCATGCCGATCGCGACGGGGATCAGCACGATCGCGAACACCTGCAGGATCTTGGTGAAGTCGAGGCCCATCGACGTGCCGGTGTCATCGGGGTCGAAGTGGCCGAGCGCGAAATTCGTGATGAGTGGCAGCGTCACGACGGCGATCACCGAATTGACCGCCGTCAGTGTGATGTTGAGGGCGACGTCGCCGCGGTAGAGGTGGCTGAAGAGATTGGCGGTGGTGCCGCCGGGGGAGGCCGCGAGCACCATCATGCCGACCGCGAGCAGCGGCGGCAGGTCGAACAGCAGCACGAGTCCGAACGCCACCGCCGGCAGAATCAGCAGCTGGCAGGCGAGAGCGATCGTCACGACGCGGGGATGTCGTGCGACGCGGGCGAAGTCGGCGACCGTCAGCGACAGGCCGAGGCCGAACATGATGATCGCGAGGGCGGCCGGCAGGGCCACCGTGGCCAGGGCTGAGTCCATGTTGTTCGCCGTTCTGGTGTGCGGATGTGACGCGAACGGTAACGACACTGCACTGCGCGGGTGGGCGAAATGCCCGAATAGATACTGGCGGAATCAGTCTCGACGCCGCCGCAGCGACAGCGTGAACCCCGTAGGCATCAGTGTCAGTCGCTCCTGGATGCGCAACTGGTAGTCGGGGTCGGCGGAGAAGTCGTAGCGGCGCAGGATCGTGCCCAGCACGAGGACCGCCTCGTGCAGTGCGAATTGCCGTCCGATACAGGCGCGTTCACCGGTTCCGAACGGCTTGTAGATGTGCGGTGCCCGGCCGCGAACATTATCGGGGGCGAATCGGTCCGGGTCGAAGCGTTCCGGATCGTCGCCCCATGAAGGATCGCGGTGCAGCGACGGGATCAGCACCAGCACCCAGTCGCCGGCCCGCATCGGGTAGCGGCCGCCCAGCACGGTGTCCTCACGGGCCTCCCGCGCGTAGCCGGGCGCGGTGGGCCACAGTCGCAGTGTCTCGTCGAGCACACGTCGGACGTAGCGCAGCTTTGCGACCTTCTCGAACGGCGGCGTCTCGTCGCCCCACACGGCGTCCACCTCGGCGCGGGCCTTCGCCAGGACGTCGGGGTTGTGGGCCAGGTAGTACAACGCGAACGACAGCGCGCCCGAAGTGGTTTCGTGCCCGGCGACGAGGAACGTCACCACCTGGTGGCGGATGTTGACGTCGTCGAGGCGGTTCGGATCGTCCTCGCGGGCAGCGCGGAGCATGATCTCGAGCAGGTCCTCCGGGCCGGCCGCAGCGGTGTCGCGGCGGCTGCGGATCACCTCGTCCACCACGTCGGCCAGGTACGCGGTGTCGGCGGCGTTCTGTCGATCGGACCTGCGGTAGAGAGCCTTCCCGAGGACCGGAACGGCCCGGAACGTCCGGCGCTGCGCGTGTGTGAGGGCGCGGACCATCGCCTCCACGAACGGGTGCGGCCGCTCGCGGCGGAACGAATCGAACGAGTAACTGAAGCCGGTCCGTCCGATCGTCTCGAGCGTCAGCTTCGTCATGTCCGACGAGACGTCCACCGGTGCGCCGCCGGCGAGGCCGTCCCAGTGCTCGGTGAGCTCGTCGGCCACCTGCACCATGATGTCGTGGTACGACCGCATCGCAGACTGGGTGAATGCCGGCCGCAGCAGGTTGTGCGCCCTGCCCCAGTTGGGTTCCTCGTTGTAGGCGGTGAACAGGCCGTCGCCGCCGATGCCGCGCAGTTCCGCGATCCCGGGTGCGACGTTCTTCGCGAAGCGCGACTCGTCGGACAGTTCCGCGACCATGTCGGCGCCCGAAACGAACACGAAGCGGTGCCCGAGCGCGTTGCGCTCGAAGATCGGCCCCAGCTGTCGACCGATCCTCATCGAGTCCTGCACCGGGGTGTGCAGCGAGACGCCCAGGACGTCGCCGAGCAGAGGAAGGCGCCGGGGCGGATGCGGGACGGCCGTCGCTGCGGTTTCCAGGTTCTCCTCGACGCGCATCCCGCCCCCGTTCGACCGTCCGGTGTCTGATACCGAAAGTACGCGGTAACCGGACCGGGGAACAGCCTTTTGCGCGGCCGGACGCGGGATTACCGTTCGAGGCATGTGCCGAAACATCACTGAGCTGCGAGGGCTCGAGCCGGCCGCCACCCCCGAGGAAATCGAGGCTGCCGCCCGACAGTACGTCCGGAAGGTCAGCGGCATCCACAAGCTGTCCGACGCCAACCGCGCCGCGTTCGAGCGGGCCGTCGAGGAGGTCACCGCGACCACGGCGGAACTGCTCGGGGCGCTGCCGCCGCGCAAGCAGCCGCCCCCGACGGTGCCGCCCCTGCGCCGGCCCGAGGTGCGGGCGCGGATGGCGGCGGCGAAGGGTGCGGCCGCGGGATCCTGACCGTCAGCTGAGACGGTGGGCGAAGAACGCCAGGATCTCGTCGCGGGCCGCGATCGTGGGCTGGCCCGCGTCGTCGATCAGGTGGGCCGTCACCACGCTGTGCGGGCTCCCGATCACGTGCTCGAAGAACGGCGAGGTCGCCGGATTGGCCGCCTCGTCGGGAAGTTCGCGCGCGATGAAGCGGTCGCCCAGCGCCTCGGCGTACGCCGCGAACCGCTGCGCCCGGCAGAATCGATCGCCCCGGAACCGGTAGGCCAGCACCGTCAGATCGTCGTTGTCGAGACGTTTCCGAACGGCGGCGAGCTCATCTGCGGGACTGGCCGTTGCGTCAGGATCGTCGAGCGGGAGCGACGGCTGTGACAGGACCGGCGCGAGCATCGCGGGCTCGAGCATCATCGTCAGCGCGAAGTTGCCCGTGAAACACATTCCGATCGCCCCGACGCCCGGGCCGCCGCATTCCGCGTGGGCGAGCCTGGCGAGGGACCGCAGCCACACGGTCACCGGACTCTGCTCGTCCGCCGCGAACGCGCGGAACTCCGCGCTGACGCACGCCCGCCGTAACACTGCGGTGCCCTCGTCGACGGTGGGCACCGCGCCGTCGCGACCGAACAGCGACGGCAGGTACACGGTGAAGCCCGCGTCCCGCACCCACCGGGCGAAGCGGGCCACGTGCGGGCTGATCCCCGGCATCTCCGGCATGACGATCACCGCCGGTCCCGCGCCGGCCACGTGCACCACCTTCGTCACGCCTTCGAGGTCGATCTGCCGACGCGTGAAGTCCTCGAGGGGATCGTCGACGTTCATGCTCCGGTGCGGCACCGCCGTACCTCCTCATCCCGTGTGTGCGAACGAGATCAGTCTCTCCTCGCCGCGTCGACGGGACGAGAGGCGCGATCGCCACGTTCGGGGGCATTCTCGCCACCTCGCGTGTCGGCGCGGAACCGTCGGCGGTAGTCGGCGGCGCTGACACCCACCTGCTCGACGAACAGTCGACGGAACGTGCCGGCGTCCCGATAGCCGACGAGGCTCACGATCTCCTCCAACGGCCGGTCCGTCGTCTCCAACAGCCGTTTGGCGGCGCGGACCCGCGCCCGCCGCAGGAATGACAGTGGCGACTCGCCGGCCTCGGCACCGAACCGCCGCAACATCGTTCGGGTGCTGACGTGAAACGCCGCCGCGAGACGAGTCAGGTCGTAGGGGTCTGCCAGGTGTTCGACCAGCCATCGGCCGACGTCCTCGACGAACTGCCCGCGGCGCGGCGGGAGCATCGATTCGACGATGTACGGCGCTTGGCTCGAGCGGTTCTCGGCGACGAGGGTGATGCGGGCCGTGGCCCGGGCGACGTCGTCGCCGAGATGCTCGCGGATGATGACCGTCGCGAGATCGAGAGCGGCACTGAACGCCGCCGTCGTGGTGACGCGGTCGTCATCCACGATCAGCGCCTCGCCGCGAACGCTCGCGCGTGGATACCGTTGGGCGAGTTGTGAAGAAAACAGCCACGACGTGGTGCACCGACGCCCGTCCAACAGGTCGGCCTCCCCGAGTAGGAACGCACCGACACACACCGATGCGATACGAGTGCCTCGGGCCTCGGCGGCGCGCAGGAACGCGGTCTCGCGGCTCAGGCCGGACAGTCGGGCGTCGAGATCCGCCGACGGCGCGAGCTCGAAACCCGGCACGACCAGGCGGTCGAAGTCGTGGTGCCACGCCTGCGCCCCGATCGGGAATCCGCCGGCTGCCGTGACAGGGGATGCCGACGAAGCGATGACCGACACCTGGAACGGATCCTCCGACGCAACACCCGTTTCCCGCGCTACGCGGTTCGCGATGAGCAGCAGATCGGAGAAGAGGAAGATCTCGGCCGCGAGGCAGCCGTCGTAGGCGAGGATCCCGATCCGCATGCTTCCCGTCCCGTCTCCAGGGGTGTACCGAAGTCACCCTGAACCCCTGTTATATTGCCCAATGCAAAGGACCGACCGGGGGCATCGGGTCGGTGGGGGAGGACTTTCGCGATGGGGGCGGCTTTGTTGCCGAGGGGGACGAACGGGCACGTGTGTGCCCACGATCGTGTGTGGGCAGCGTCGGCGCCCGCGATCTCCGAGACATACCCGGCCACGACATCGGTGTACCTCGCGCCCGCCGGCCTGCGGTTCTTCCAGGCCTGATCATCCGCGACGTCTCAGACTCGAGTCAGCTCGACATATCACTAGGGGGTTTCACAGATGGGTAAGCACCGCAAGAGCCGGGCGAGGACGATCGCTCGGGTGGCGTTGGTTCCCTCCGCCGCGGCCGCAGTGGTCGTGGCGGCATCGGGCGCGGCGTCGGCTGCGCCGGACCAGTTGCCGTCGCAGGGCGGTGTCACCTCCGCTCCGCAGACGCAGGGCGGCGTCACCTCCGGACCGTCGTCGCAGGGCGGCGTCACGTCCGCGCCCGCGCAGCCGGAGCCGGTCTACTGGGTGGAGCCCCCGGCCCAGTACCAGAACATCGAGTACCAGCCGCTCGACAACTACGACTACGACACGAACACCTACAACGCGCCCGACAACTACTACGTGGCGCCCGTCCAGTTCGAGGACCTGCACCTGCCGACGTATGTCGAGCCGACCGCGCCGATCATCGCGCCGCGCGAAACCCTGCGCCTGGGTACCTTCCACACGCCGCAGCCCAACTGGATCACCGACGGTGACCTCGCGCGCACCAACAACACGTCCGCCGTCATCGAGGCCGAGGTGTCGACGTTCTGGCGCTCGCTGGGCGTCGAGACCACGCGCGCGAACCGGTTGGCGGCGGCACAATTGGGTATGGGTGCGGCGGGCGCGATCGGGACGGGTGTTGTCGGCGCGCTGGTCGGCGGGACGATTGGCGGCGGCATCGGAGCAGGAATGTGGGGCGGAACCGATCTGCTCATTCCAGGTGGGCAGGTCGTCTTCGTCACCAACGGTGTGGCCGGCACCGCGATCGGTGCTGCCGTCGGCGGAGTGCTCGGCGCTGTGCCGGGCGCTGTGACTGGTGTTATCGCGGGAACCACCATCGGCACTGGTGATCTCGGCGAGCCGCAGGAGCTGCCTGCCGAGGTGCGTAGCTACTTCAACGACGTCGACCAGCCCGCGGTCACGGCGCAGACGCAGGAGACCCTCGCGCAGTGGGAGACCACGCCGATCGGTGGGGCCACCGCGTCGGCCGTGCGGGACGTCGTGAACGCCGCACCCGGAATCGACCGTCAGGCACGTGATTTCGTGGCCGCGCGGCCCGGCGGCTCGCAGGTGCTCGACCAGATCGACGGGGCGCTCACCACATTCGTCGCCGAGTCGTCACTCGGCGTTGCCGCGAACATGATCAGTGGAGCCGTCGGGGGCGGCATCCAGGCATGAGCCACGGGTGGGGCGGACCGGTGTCCGCCCCATCCGTCGACTTCGGGGAGGACATATGGCGACGGACAACCGAGCGGACAATTCGCTGTTCCCGGACGTCACCGAGCACTACGGGACGGAGTCGGTCCCCGAACGCCCGGTGACCGAAGAGATTGCGGCGCTGCCGGTTCCGTCCGAACCGGACCTCGGGCGCCCCTCGGGGCAGGCGCACCCGGCGCCCGAGCCCGCCGTGGTCGCCGAGCCTGTTGCAACCTCCGAGCCTGTTGCAACCCCCGAGCCGGTCGCAAACCCCGAGCCGGTCGCAAACCCGGAGCCGGTCGCAACCCCCGAGCCTGTTGCAACTCCCGAGTCGGCCACAACCGCCGAATCGCTCGCCGTACCCGGGCCCATCGAACCGCCCGAGTCCGACGCTGTACCTGAACCGGTCGCCGAGTTCGACCAGTTGCCGACGTGGCTGGTGACCGCCCCGGCGGAGTCACCGGCGGAGAAGCCGTCCGCGAAGAGGAAGCCGCTGCTGATCGGTGGCGGCGCCGCCGCGCTCCTCGTCATCGCTGCGACCGCGACGATCGTCGGGTTCCGCGGCGCAAGCGACGCGATCGCGGGCTCGCCGAATCCCGTCGCCGGCTCCACTGCGGCGTCGTCGTCGGCGGCGGCGGACACGACGGTCGCGGTGGCGCCGGCGCAGTCCGCCGGGTGGTGTGCGGATTCTGTCGCCGACGGGCGGAGCGTCGGTCGCGGACCGGGAAGTGTCGACGACGGCCCGGGCGCGATCAGGGCGTTCGACCACGCGTACTACGTCGACCGCGACGGCGCCAGGGTCGCGTCACTGATGGTGACGCCCAACGCCGTTCCGGACATCCAGAAGTGGATCGACGAGGTTCCGCTCGGTACCGAGCACTGCGTCACCGTCGTCCCCACCGCCGACCCGAACGTATTCGAGGTCGATCTGGGATTGCGGTCGCCGACCGGTTCGGACGGCGTGATCCGCCAACGTGTCACGGTCGCACCGTCGTCGGCGGGATTCAAGATCGCCAAGGTGGAGGACCTGCGATGAACAACGTGGTCTCGCTGCGCCGCACCCCCAGGGTGCCCGAGCCGGAGCGGGTGTCCGCGATGGTGGTCGCCGGATCGGGTGGGGCCGCGACCACCACGACGGTGTACGGGTTGGCCACTGCGCTCCGCCTCGGTACCGGCAAGGACGTCTCGGCGGTCGACGCGACCAGCGACGGCGGAAACCTCCTCGCGCGTGCCGGATTCGGCGCTGTCGATCCCGCCCGATCGATCCGGCAGCTCGAGTCGCGCATGGCGCTCACGTCCGCCGGTGTGGTGGTGGTGGGCAGCGGCAACGCGCAGGCGAGCGACCCCGCGATCGTCGACGAGCTGCTCGCGGCCCGGCACAGCGCTCGCGTCCACGACGTCGGTACCGCGCTGCGCTCGCCGCGACTGGCGCCACTGATCCGCTCCGGTGCGGCACTGGTGGTGGTCGCGCCCGCTCGTTCCGAACCGCTGAGCCGGATGCGTGACGCCCTCACCTGGGTGATGTCGACGTACGGTGCGCAGGTGCTCGGCGGCACCACCGTCGTCGTCTCGCACCAGATGCCCGACGCGCCAGTCGATCTGGGGCCGATCCGGGACGCACTGTCACCGCGGATCGCAGGATTCGTCGAGGTGCCCTTCGACGCGGCCCTCGCGCAGCCCGGAGTCATCGACCACCGCCGTCTGGCGACCTCGACGATCGACGCCTGGACCGACGTCCTGGACGTGCTCGGCGGACTGTTCTCCCGGCCGGAGCAGCCGGGGGAGGCGAGCGAGGAACTCGCCTGAACGGACGAAGGGACCCTTCACGCGCTGGTGGCGCATGATGGGTCCCTTCAGCTGGAGGCCGGCCGATCAGGCCTTGAGGTCTCCAAGTGCATCGATGCGCGCCGTGGCGTCGGCCATGATGCGGTCGATCAGTTCCTGGCAGCTGGGCAGGTCGTCGATCATGCCGACCACCTGACCGGACGCGAGCACACCGGCCTCCGTGTTGCCCTCGACCAGACCGGCCTTGAGCAGCATCGGGGTGTTGGCGGCCATGATGATCTGCTGCCACGTGCGGTCGCCCGACTTCTTCATGGCGAGTCCGTCCTTGGCGAGCGTGGACCACTTCATGCCCGTCATCGCCTTGAACTTCATGGCATTCTTGGTGGCCGCAACGAGTCCCTTTGCGTAGCTGGACTTCTCGAGTGCGTTCACCAGTTCGGTGTTGAGCACGCGGTGCGGCATGCCGTCGACCTTCACCGACACCGTGGTGTCCGTCAGGCTGCGCTTGAGGTACTCCTGCTTGACCGAGTCCGGCACCGCCGAATCGCTCGTGAGCAGGAACCGGGTGCCCATCGCGACGCCCGCGGCACCGTACGACAGCGCCGCGGCCAGGCCGCGACCGTCGAAGAAGCCGCCGCCGGCGACAACCGGGATGTCGACCGCGTCGAGCACGGACGGCAGCAGCAGCGTCGTCGCGACTCCGCCGGTGTGGCCGCCGCCCTCACCGCCCTGCACGATCACGGCGTCGGCGCCCCACGAGGCGACCTTCACGGCGTGCTTGGCGGCACCGATCGACGGGATCACGACGATCCCGTTGCCCTTGAGCTTGGCGATCAGTTCCTTCTTGGGCGCCAACGCGAACGAGGCGACCTTGACGCCCTCGCGGATCAGCAGATCGCAGCGCTTCGAGGCGTCCGACGCGTCGGCGCGCATGTTGACGCCGAACGGCTTGTCCGTCAGCTGCTTGGTCTTGAGGACCGCTGCCTCGAGCTCCTCGTAGGTCATCGTCGCCGAGGCGAGGATGCCAAGGCCGCCCGCGTTGGCGGTGGCCGCGGTGAGGCGCGGGCCGGACACCCAGCCCATACCCGTCTGCACGATCGGATGCTCGACACCGACCAGCTCGGTGAACGGCGTCTTCAGCACGGCGGTCACGCCGAGACCTCGCGGTCACGCAGGCTCCTCGGATCGATGACCTCGCGGATCAGGCGCAGCTCCTCGGCGGTGGGCTCGCGGGTGATGCCGGCCTCGGCCAGGCCCGCGATCTCGAAGGAGGTGTTGGCCTTGACGTCCTCGGCGGTGACGCCGGGGTGCAGGCTCACCGCACGCATCGTCTGGTTCGGGCCCTGGAAGTCGAACACACCGAGGTTGGTGACCACCTGGTGGTTCTTCAGGAAGCGGAACGCCGGGTTCTCCGGGTCCACCTTGTCGTAGCCGACGCCGCACACCACGTCGACCTGCTCGGCGAACACGCGGGTGGAGTGCTTGCCCACCCAGTAGCTGGTGGCGTGGTTGATGGTGTTGCCGGGGGCGCCGCGCAGGCCGAACATCTGGCGGGTCGGCTTGTCCAGCGGGCCGAACGCGGAGAGGTTCTGGTTGCCGAACTTGTCGATCTGGTTCGCGCCCATCACCACGTGGCGACGGCCGGATGCGACCACGTCGAACACCTTGGAGAACGGGATGTAACCCTCGATCGGCGCGCTCGCGCCGATGGCCGGTGCGTCGGCCAGGATCAGGGCCTCACCGTCGGTGATGATCAGGTCCGGCTCGGTGGTGAGCTTGGCCAGGCGGGCACCGATCAGCGGCAGCGTCGCCATGGGGGAGGCGAAGATCTCGCCGGCGTCGGCGAACAACTCGGCGCATGCGATGGCGCAGTACTCCGCGCGGGTTACCTCGGTCATGACTTCTGCTCCTCTGCGAACTTGCGCACGGCGGCCTGGTAGTCGTCCTCGCTGCCGGACAGGTAGGTGTCGGCGAAGGCCTGCCACGCCTCGGGGGTCTTGGCGGACGCGGCGTAGTGGCGCTGGAACTTCTCGTCGCGCTTGTACTCGCCGGCGAAGGTGAAGTGCGCGCCGCCCGGGGCCTCGGTGACGGTGTCGACCATCGCGCGGTTCAGGATCAGGGCCTGATGCGGGACGGACTTGACGAGTTCCTCGGTCGAGACGATCTTGTCGACGCTGAGGATGCGCTGCTCGGCCGCGAGGCAGAACAGGTCGTCGAAGTAGGGGTCGACGCCGGTGTAGGCGGCGTTGCCGCGCTCGTCGGCCAGGTCCAGGTGGACCAGGGCGGCGTCGAGGTTCAGCGCGGGCATCGCGATGAGGGACTCGATGCGGCCGTCGGCATGCGGGTACGGGGATGCGACGGTCTTGAGCTCGTCGCCCCAGACGGTCTGCGCATCCGAGCCGAGGCCGGCACGGATCGGCATGAACGGCAGGCGCGCGGCGGCGGCCTGCAGGCCGGCCTTGACCATGCCCTCGTCCATCTCGCGAGACTCGATGGTCCCGGCGACGCGGGCCTGTGCGAACCAGGGGTCGTAGAACGGCGCCGAGTCCAGGGACACGAAGCCGTAGTAGGCGCGCTTGACCTTGCCCGCGGAGATCAGCAGACCGAGGTCCGGGCCGAGGTACCCGACGACGGTCAGGTCCTTGACGTCGCTCCGCAGCAGCGCGCGCACCAGTGCCATCGGCTTGCGCCGCGAGCCCCAGCCGCCGATGCCGATGGTCATCCCGCTCTGGATGCCGGCGACGGCCTCATCCAGTGAGCGGCGCTTGTCGCGCTTCTCAGCCATTACTTGCTGTCTCCCTTGGGTGCGGTGGTGTTCGACTTCGGCTTGCCCGTGGCGACGAACTCGTCGCGGTGCTCGTCGGCGACGCCGGCGAGGTTGAGCTCGAACGTGAAGCCCTGCTCGATCCGGTAGCTGGTGTGCACGTCCATCACGTCGATGCGGTTGATCGCTTCCTTGGCGCGGCGGATCACTCGGGTGTCCTTGGCGGCGATCTCGCCGGCGATCTTCAGCGCGCATGCGTCGAGCTCGGCGCGCGGGACCACGTCGTACACGGAACCGAAGTGCTTGAGCGTCTGGGCGTCGACGTTCTTGGCCGTGTAGTACAGCGTGCGCATCATGTGCTGGGGGACCAGGCGGGCGAGGTGCGTGGCCGCACCGAGTGCGCCGCGGTCCACCTCGGGCAGGCCGAAGATCGCATCGTCGGACGCGACGATGACGTCCGCGTTGCCGACCAGGCCGATGCCACCGCCGACGCAGAAGCCGTTGACGGCGACCACGACGGGCACCTCGCAGTCGTAGACCGCGGAGAAGGCTGCGGCGCAGCCGCGGTTGGCGTCGATGAGCGCGCCGTGACCCTCGGTGGCCTGCATTTCCTTGATGTCGACGCCGGCGTTGAAGCCGCGTCCCTCGGCGCGCAGGATCACCACGTGCGTGCTGGGATCCTTGCCCGCTTCGAGGATGGCGTCGGCCAACTCGAACCAGCCCTTCGAGGGGATGGCATTCACGGGCGGGTAGTCGACGGTGACCGTGGTGATCCCGGCACCGTCCGAGGTCGAAGTGATGCCCATGGCATGTTCCTTACGTCTGTTGACCGAACCAAGCGATTGCTTGGTAAGTTATCACAGACGGGTGCGAATGACTCGTGCCGCTTCAGGGAGGATGAACGTGGATCTCGGTCTCGAAGGCAAGGTCGTGCTGGTGACCGGCGGAGTGCGCGGAATCGGGGCCGGCATCAGCCGGTCCTTCCTGCGTGCGGGCGCGACGGTGGTGACGTGCGCGCGTCGCCCGGCCGACGAACCCGTCGAGGTCGCGGGTCCCGGAGGCGAACTGCGCAGCATCGACTTCATCCCGTGCGACGTGCGCGACGCGGACCAGGTGCAGTCGATGATCGATCAGATCGTTGCGAAGTACGGCCGGCTCGACACTGTCGTGAACAATGCCGGTGGCGCCCCGTTCGCGATGGCCGCCGACGCGAGCCCCAAGTTCCACTCGAAGATCGTCGAGCTGAACCTCCTCGCTCCGCTGCTGATCTCGCAGATCGCGAACGCGATCATGCAGAAGCAGGAGGACGGTGGGTCGATCGTGATGATCTCCAGCGTCAGCGGCAGCCGACCCTCCCCGGGCACCGCGGCGTACGGCGCCGCGAAGGCGGGCATCGACTCGCTCGCGGCCAGCCTGTCCGTCGAGTGGGCGCCCAAGGTGCGGGTCAATTCGATCGTCGTCGGCCTCGTGCAGACCGAGCTGAGCCACCTGCACTACGGCGACGAGGCCGGCATCGACGCCGTCGGCGCCACCGTCCCGCTGGGTCGGATGGCATTGCCCGAGGACATCGGCAACTGTGCGACATTCCTGGCATCACCGTTGGCGGCCTACGTCAGCGGTTCGACCCTTACCGTCCACGGCGGCGGCGAGCGCCCGGCCTTCCTGGCCGCGGCAACAACTTAAGGAGAATCAAGTGAGCGGATTGCTTGACGGCCGAGTCGTCATCATCACCGGCGCCGGCCGTGGAATCGGTCGCGCGCACGCGCTGGCCTTCGCGGCGGAGGGCGCCAAGGTCGTCGTCAACGACATCGGTGTCGGCGGCGACGGCTCCAACACCGGCGAGACCCCTGCCGAGCAGGTTGTCGCCGAGATCAAGGCCGCCGGCGGCGAGGCCGTCGTCAACGGCGACGACGTCGCGTCGTGGGAGGGTGCCCAGAACCTGATCCAGACGGCTATCGACACGTTCGGTGGACTGGACATCCTGGTCAACAATGCGGGCTTCCTGCGTGACCGCATGCTCGTCGGCATGAGCGAGGAAGAGTGGGACGCGGTCATCCGCGTGCACCTCAAGGGCCACTTCGCCCCGCTGCGCCACGCCGCCGCGTACTGGCGTGCCGAGTCCAAGGCCGGGCGCCCGGTGGACGCCCGCATCATCAACACCAGCTCGGGTGCGGGCCTGCAGGGCTCCATCGGCCAGGGCAACTACGCCGCGGCCAAGGCCGGCATCGCCGAGATGACGATCCAGGCTGCCGCCGAGCTGAAGAACTACGGCGTCTCCGTCAACGCGATCGCCCCCGCGGCCCGTACCCGCATGACCGTCGGCGCCGGTGGCGCGATGGCCGAGGCGATGGCCGCTCCGGAGGAGGGCTTCGACGCGATGGCGCCGGAGAACATCTCCCCGCTGGTCGTGTGGCTGGGCAGCGCCGAGGCGAAGAACGTCACCGGCCGCGTGTTCGAGGTCGAGGGCGGCAAGATTACCGTCGCCGAGGGCTGGCGCCACGGCCCCACCCAGGACAAGGGTGACCGCTGGGACCCGAAGGAGCTCGGACCGGTCGTCGCCGACCTGCTCGAGAAGGCCGAGACCCCCACCCCGGTCTACGGAGCCTGAGCAGCGGCATTCTCGCCTGACGAAAACCGCCCGTGCGCTCGATGCGCACGGGCGGTTTTCGCGTTTCGGCGTGTTTATGCCGGGGTACGGATGATCAGGACCGTGCCGGGGAAGTAGGCGGCGAGTTCGCTGCGCGCCTGCTTGAGCGCCGCGGTCCCGTAACCCTGCTTGCGGGCGTCGGGCGCCACCCAGACCGCGACGTCCACCTCGTTGCCGGTGAGCTCGCCGAACACCAGGCCGACACTGCTGGGCTCGTCGCCGGTCGTGCATTCCGCGACGAACCACCCTGCCGACTCGTCGTCGATGCGCTCGAGCCCGTCCCGACGCTCCTGCTCGACGCGGTCCGGGCTCCACGGCGCGCCCGAGTCGTCGAAGCGCTCGGCGGACCGCTTGCGGAACAGGTCGGTGTCCCCGTCCGAATCGGTGAAGGGGCGCAAGCGAACTCCGGCGCCGGTGCTGAACGGACGCTGCTCGGGCAGCCACTGCAGGGTGGCGTCGAGGTCCTCGAGCTCGGTGCGGATCCGGTCGCGTTCCGTGACCGTCAGCCGGTCGAAACGCAGGTTCAGCACGGCCTCGGCGCAGAAGTCGGACGTCTCGAGCAGGTCACGGACGGCCGCGACGGCGGCGGCACGGTCCTTGCTCTCGACGATTGCGTCCAGGACCTCGTGACGACGGTCGAGTGCCTTCAGCAGGGCCGAAGCGATCTCGCGCCGGTCGATCACCTGGTCGTGGTTCTTCACTGTCATGGTGCGACATTCCTCCTCGAGAACGGGGGTCCCGGCGCCGATGTGCCGGGCGTCGACCCTCATTATTCCCGTCTGTGCGCCTGCGGGGGAGTGCCGCGCGCTATTCGCAGACGACGACGGGGATCTGCCGATCGGTCCAGGCCTGGTAATCATCGAACTCGGGATACATCGCCAGCAGCTTCGGCCACAGCTGCGCGCGCTCGTCGTCGTCGGCGACACGGGCTACCAGATTGCGTACCTGTGAACGGATCTGGATCGTCACTTTCGGGTCGGCCTTCAGGTTCAGGTACCACATCGGGTTCATCGGCTGGCCGCCCTGCGAGGCGACGAGGACGATGCGGTCGTCATCCTCGAGGAACACCAGGGGGGTCACCCGTGGCTCGCCGGTCTTGCGTCCGGTGGTGGTGAGCAGGCAGATCGGCAGGCCGTGCTTCGCGGCGCTGCCGATCCGCCACTTGCCGCCGATGCGCCCACCCGTGACCCGGTACACGACGACGTTCGTTTTCGACATCCACTTGACGAGGGATCGGGTGAACTGCGTATCGAGCAACGGTGGGCGCTTCATCGTGGCGTCAGATCCGCTCGATGATGGTGCCCGTCGCGAGTGCGCCGCCCGCGCACATCGTGATCAGGGCGGTCGAGCCGTCGCGGCGCTCGAGTTCGTGCAGC